>NZ_CP182226.1:1087363-1387363 GCF_048081595.1 Sulfurimonas sp. ST-27 | reverse complement strand
GATTGTCTCTTGGAGTCTAAGCAGATAACTTCCCTCATTTTCAAAATAAAAAGGGTAGTATCCCATTTTTAGATACTCCGTCCAATACTCATAAATTTTTAGTTTGGAAGATATTTCATACGCTATATTTTCATGGTCGACAAAAAGTTTTTCATATGTAAAAGTTGGCAACTTTTTTGAGCTTTTTAACTCTATAAATTCTCTAAAAGACAGACCTTTCATATGGTATAGAACAGCTCGTCTGCTTAAATCTCCTTTAGAATTATCTAATTGCAATGCACTTGAACCAGAAAATATTACATGTAAATCAAGCATATCATAAATTTTTTTTAGTTCTATTTCAAAATTTTTATATTTATGAATTTCATCTATGACAAGTAGCTTCCCACCCTCTTTTGAAAAGTTGTATGCTATCTCAAACAATGATTCTATTTCTATTGCATCTGCACTAAAGTAAAGCTTTTTAGCAAGAGGCAGATCATTTTCTTGTAAATACTGTAATAAAAAAGTTGTTTTTCCAACACCTCTGGCACCTATGAGACCTATCATTTTTTGAGAAAAATCTATATTTTTGTGTATATAGCGCTTATAGGAACTTTTTAAAACTCGTAAATAGTTCAGTTGATAATCTTTAAGAGTTTGAAGCATTAGAAGTCCTTTTATTGTTTGAACATAAATATTATATCATAAAATTATTGTTTGAACCATATTTTATCCGTATGTTTTATGAAGTACTATAATATAAAAGCAGAGTTATGCATCTTCTGTAAAAATGGCATCAAGCAGCCCGTCGACAAATTCGTACTTGTCAAACGGTGTGAGATTTTCCGGCTGTTCTCCTGTGCCTACGTAGATTATAGGAAGTTCCAAGGCATAGGCGATGGAGAAGATACTGCCGCCTTTTGCCGTACCGTCGAGTTTTGTGATGATGATGCCGTCTATGCCTATCATCTCATTGAAGGCCTTTGCCTGACTTATTGCGGAATTGCCCTGTGTGCCGTCTATGATGAGTACGGTTCTGTGCGGTGCGCCTTTGTGGGCTTTGTCGCAGATGCGTTTTACTTTTTTGAGCTCATTTGCCAGGTTTGTCTGTGTGTGCAGACGCCCTGCGGTGTCAATGATGACGTTGTCTATGCCTTTTGCCTTTGCCGAATCTATGGCATCATAGGCAACTGCCGAGCTGTCATGCCCCTGTTTGGAAGAGACAATGGGAATGTCAAGTCTGTTTGCCCAAAGTGTCAGCTGTTCGATGGCTGCGGCACGAAAGGTATCGCCTGCACCGAGTAAAACTTTTTTGCCTTCCTGTTTGTACTTGTAAGCGAGTTTTGCAATAGTGGTTGTTTTTCCGGCACCGTTGACGCCGACTATGAGTTCTACAAAAGGCGGTGTGAACTCCGGTTCTTCGTAAGAGGTGTATGCCAGTGTCGCCAAGAGTTTGGAACGCAAAATTTCACGTGTGATTTTGTCTTGGTATATTTCGTTGAGAATGATTTCGACCAAAGCATATTCAACATCCGCTTCAAGCAAAATGTCCTCGAGTTCTTCTTTGGTAAAAGTGATTTTTTTCTTTGGAGCGACTGTTTTTATAGCGGCGACGGTCTTGCTGAGGGATTTTTTTATAAAACCAAACATTGTTATATTCCTAACGCTTTTTTAATGTCACTTTCGATAAACTCTTCTTCTGTAGCACCCTGATAATAATTGATTATTTTACCGTCTTTATATAAAACCATAAGCGGAATTCCGAAGTCTCTGCCTAATTTTAACTCTTTTGCTATTTCACTGATGATACGTGAGTTTTCACTTGAATTGACAAGAGTATAGTTTGCATTATATTGTTTTTTGAATGTTTCAAGCTTTTCGTTTGGAATATTGTTTTCAACACTAATCCCAATAATGATGAGTTTATCTTTGTATTTTTTTTGGAGTGAGGCAAGGTGTGACGCTTCCGCCTGACAAGGCGGACACCAGGTTGCAAATATATCATAAATGACTACTTTGCCTTTTGCCCCCTCAAGTTGCAGTCCATTGTCTGCTTTTTCGACAACAAGCTGTTTGTTGTCGAGTGATGTTAAAATGATTTCATTTGTTGCAAGGAGTGAATTTGCTTCTTGGCGGGTGTTTTCTTTCTCTTTTGAGCAGGCTCCAAAAAGTAATCCGATTGCCAGTAAAGTAGTTAAGAGTGGAGTGTTTCTCATATATTTTTTTGCCTTTGTTTGTTTATTTGTGTAAAATATGCAAAATTATAGCGATAAAGATTTAATATGACTCTTACAAAAAACAGTTTTAGGCAAATATGTCTTCAAAAGATTAAAAAAGCATCACAACACAATAAGTTTTATAAAGATTTTTTAATAAATAATGCACTCTTAAAAGAGTTGGAACATTTTAAAACCGGCAAAAGACTGAAAATATTGTTTTTTTATCCGTTGCCATATGAGGCAGATATCCTTAAAGTGCTTAAAAAAATGAGAAAAAAACACGATATTTTTGTGCCATTTATGCAAGGCGAAAGTTTTAAAATGGTACCATTTAGATTACCGCTAAAGAAAAAAAAATTTGATATTTTTGAAGCGGGAAATACAATAAAAAAAAATAATAAAATTGATATAGCTATAGTTCCAGCAGTGGGAGTTGACGGTAATTTACAGAGAATTGGTTTTGGAAAAGGGATGTATGATCGTTTCTTTGCAAAATTAAAAGAAAAACCATATACTATTTTTGTACAACCGGTATTTTGTCACACAGACAGTTTGATATGTGATGCATATGATGTGGCATGTGATGTACTTATAACCCCGACAAGAACACTGCGTAAACGGAGTAGCTAAGGTCTTTATAAAAAGGTTTATTAGATGTTAAACGAAATACTGCTTGGTGGTGCAATTGCAACAGTAAGTGGAGTAGTTGGTTTTTTAATTTCTAAAAAGATAACCGGTGCTAACTTTGATGTATATGTTGAACAGGCGGTTGCCAAAGCAAAGGCGATTGAAAATGAAGCACAGACACTTCTGGAACGTGCAAAACTCAAAGCACGTGAAATAGAGCATGAAGCACAAAAAGCCTTTGACAGTGCCAAAGAACGTGCACGTGCAGATTTTGCGCAAAGAGAAGATGAACTTTTACGCAAAGAACAAAGTCTGAAGCGCTTGATACAGGATGAAGAAAAAAACATTCAAAATGAGTTAAACAGAATCAAAGCACAAAAAGTTAACCTGGAAAGAAATGAAAAATCACTGGCTTCACTGAAAAAAAAGTATGAAGAGAAAATAGATGAAGCAGTCCATACCATAGAACACAGTGCAGGTATGACACAGGAAGAGGCTAAAAAAATTCTTCTTGATAAAATTGAAGAAAAGGCGCGTGGCGAGATAGCACATATTGTAAGAAAATATGAAAATGAAGCCAGACAAGAAGGGGAGCGCAAAGCCAATTTTATTTTGGCACAGGCAACGAGTCGTTTTGCCGGAGAATTTGCTTCTGAGAGATTGACAAATCTGGTTCATTTGGAGAGTGATGAACTCAAAGGCCGCATTATCGGTAAAGAAGGGCGAAATATCAAGGCTTTGGAAACTCTTCTTGGTGTGGATATCATTATAGATGACACACCAAATGCTATTCTTGTGAGCAGTTTTAATTTGTATCGTCGAGCTATTGCAACAAAAACACTGCAGTTGCTTATAGAAGACGGAAGAATTCAGCCTGCGCGAATAGAAGAGATATTTAAAAAAGTTTCTGAGGAGTTTGAATCCAAAATTTTGGCAGAAGGTGAAGAACTGATAGCAGAAATGAATATCGGTGTAATGCACCCGGAACTTATGAAATTAATCGGAAGACTGCGTTACCGCGCAAGTTACGGACAAAATGCGTTAGCCCATACGCTTGAGGTTGCCCATCTTGCCGGAATTATGGCTGCAGAAATGGGGGGAGACCCGATTTTGGCAAAACGGGCAGGACTTTTGCATGATATAGGCAAGGCATTGACGCATGATATGGATGGAAATCATGTTGATTTAGGGGCCCAGATTTGTCGCAGATACAATGAAGATGAAGTTGTCATCAATGCAATCTATGCACATCACGGACAACAGGAAATCAACTCCATAGAGTGTGGTGCGGTTTGTGCTGCAGATGCACTTTCAGCGGCACGTCCGGGTGCACGAAGAGAAGTTCTGGAGAGTTTTTTAAAGCGTGTTACCGAAATAGAAGATATCGCATCGCGTCACAGCGGTGTAAAACAGGCATATGCGATTAATGCCGGACGAGAAGTCAGAGTCATCGTGAATGCAACTTTGGTAAATGATGATGAGTCAATTCTGATGGCAAGAGAAATTGCAAAAGAGATAGAAGATCGTGTGCAGTATCCGGGTGAAATTAAAGTAAATGTTATTCGGGAAAGTCGGGCTGTGGAATTTGCCAAATAAAGTAGAAAACTCTACTTTATTTACTTTTTAATCGTAACAACGACGGCTCCTCTCAAGTCACCCATCTTGTAGTGCTGTGCTTTATCTTCCGGATATCTTTGGGCAATGGCACGTTCTAAAGCTTCATTCTGTATATTTCCATGACATTTCAAGCACACCTGTTTGTTTATTACTAATGGTTTATAGTATTTGTATGTATGTTCATCTACTTTTTGTATCAACTGTTTTGGTAGCTTTACATGTAGGCTTTGGAGCTTTTCAAGTGATGCCAAAACTTCTTGTTCATTACCTTGCGGCTGGTTGGCGGGGTTTCTGTATTTTGTACTGATTCTTTTGACTGTTACTCCTTTTGGAAGCTTTTTGTTCACTTCCTCTGTCAGGGTATAGGCTTTTTGTGTACAGAAATCAAGGGCTTGCATAGGACCGCCTGCTTTCATATTTCTTTTCATATTGGAACCCAAGGTTTTTAGCAGCAGCATGGAACTTTTCTGTCCTGTTTTTATTATGTTCTGCAGTTGTTTGTTTTCCTGTTGAGAGGCCCCAAAAAGCAATGAAACACTCAATGTAATATATGTAACGGATTTTAAAATATTCATGAAATCCTCCTCGATTAAAATATTCTTGGGATGATTATAACAAAACTTAGAATAATTTAATGCAACTTTGAGTATAATTGCGTCAATATTTAAAGACAAGGGAGCACACCTATGGGTGAACTGTTTACTTTTTTCGGACTTATCTCAGAAGATAAAACGTTTATTTTTATGAGTCACATGTTGCTATCAGCCGGTATAGCTTTAATCTTAGCGAGAGTGGCTATGTCAAATTTACAACTTGTACCCAAAGGGACACAAAACCTGATGGAAGCATACGTGCAGGGTGTATGGTCTATGGGTACGGATGTAATGGGCAGATTGCATGCCCGTAAATATGTTGCACTGGTAGCAACTATCGGTTTGTTTGTTGGAATTGCAAATATTATTGGAATATTCCCAGGATTTGAAGCGCCTACAGCAATGTTGGAAATGCCTTTGGCTCTTGCTATAACAGTATTTGTGTATTACAACTATGTTGGTATTAAAGAGCATGGTCTGCTGCTTTATCTCAAGCACTTTCTTGGACCTGTCTGGTGGCTGTACTGGTTAATGTTCCCGATTGAAATTGTGTCTCATATCTCCCGTATTATCTCTTTGACATTCCGTCTTTTTGGAAATGTAAAAGGGGATGATATGTTCTTGATGGTAATATTGATGCTTGCTCCTTGGATATTGCCGATTGTTCCGTTTGCTCTGTTGACATTTATGGCATTTTTACAGGCGTTTATCTTTATGATGCTTACATATGTTTACCTTGGTGGTTCATTACTTGTCGATGAGACTATCTAATTTCTCTCAATGCAAAAAGACATTTATGAAAAAATTATAAGCTTTTTGCTTGGAGCATCATGGGCAATAGTATTGTTCGGTGCTCTGTTTACTTTCAAGATATTTATCAATTTCGGAATCGTAATAGCGATTTTTACCACGATGGTATATATCTTTATCTCACTCTTTCTTATTCTCGCAATAGATGCTTTTTTAGTCAATAAACAGCGACTGCAGGAAGCGAAAAAACAAACCAAACTCTTAGAAAAAATCTATACTCAAGTCACTTCATAACGTCCTTTAAAGCATACATTGGTTAAAATAAGAACAATTAATTTATTTTCACAAGGAAATTTATGTTTGAAGTAGTTATCGGTCTTGAAGTCCACGTACAATTAAATACAAAAACGAAACTTTTTTGCTCGTGTCCTACGAGTTTTAACCATAAGCAAAATACAAATACCTGTCCGACCTGTTTGGCACTGCCCGGTGCACTTCCTGTGCTTAACAAAGAAGTTATACATAAATCCATAATGCTCGGTACAGCCCTTGATGCTACGATTAACAGAGTTTCTTATTTTGACAGAAAATCCTATTTTTATCCGGATTCTCCCTCTTCTTATCAAATTACGCAGCTCTATACGCCTATAGTGGAACACGGGAAACTGCAAATTGATTTTGAAGACGGTTCACACAAAACGATTCGTGTCAATCGGGCACACATAGAGGCTGATGCCGGTAAAAACATCCATGACGGCAATATTTCAAAAGTTGATTTAAACCGTGCCGGAACACCTTTGCTCGAAATTGTAAGTGAACCGGATATGCGCAGTGCTGAAGATGCGATTCTTTATCTGAAAAAGCTCCACTCGATTATCCGCTATTTGGATATAGGTGATGCGAACATGCAGGAGGGTTCTTTTCGTGTAGATGTAAATGTCTCTATCCGTCCTAAGGGAGATGAAAAGCTGTATACCCGTGTCGAGATTAAAAACATCAACTCTTTTAAATTTATTCAGCGTGCTATAGAGCTTGAAGTGGCTCGTCAGATTGATGCATGGGAAGATGGAACATATGAAGAAGAGATTTGTCAGGAAACACGTCTTTTTGATCCTGTAAAACAGGAAACACGTTCTATGAGAGGAAAAGAAGAAGCGGCTGATTACAGATATTTTCCGGAACCTGATCTGCTCAAATGTGTTGTAACAGATGAAATGATGCAAAAATATACACAAATTCCTGAACTGCCTGATGCAAAAAAAGAGCGTTTTGTGAATGAATACGGTATGAATAAATACAATGCTATGGTAATCACTTCTGCTGTGGAGACGGCAAACTTTTTTGAAACAATGCTGCAAGAGGAAGGGGTGAGTGCAAAAACGGCCACTACATGGCTGACTGTGGAGTTGCCTGCCCGTTTCAAAGGAGAAATAAATATAACGAACTCTCCGGTAGATGCAAAAAAGCTTGGATTTTTGGTCAAAAGAATAGATGATAAAACCATCAGCGGCAAAGCGGCGAAAGAAGTTTTAGATTTTTTAATGGAGAATGAAACTGTAGATGTTGACAGTGCAATTGACAAACTTGGGCTCAAACAGGTTACAGATACCGGAGCAATCGAGGCGATGTGTGATGAAATTATCAATGCAAATGAGGATAAAGTTGCCCAGTACAAAGGCGGAAAAGAGAAACTTTTCGGTTTCTTTGTCGGTCAGGTGATGAAAGCAAGCAAAGGAAGTGCAAATCCACAGGTTGTCAATGAAATTCTTAAAGCTAAACTGGGTTAACTTCTATGATAAAAAGTTTGATACTTGATGCGGCCTATTTTTTAAATACCTCAAAAAAGTATCAGTCTTTTAAAAACTTTTTTTACAATATTTTAGAGAATGACAAATGCAAATATAAAAGATATATAGATATCTTTATGATTCTGCTTATTTTTATAAGTGTGGGTGTTTTAATTCGGGAAGTCAAACATCATGTAAATGACTACCTGATGTTTTTTAGCAATTATGTGATTTCTATCATTTTTTTTATAGAGTATATGTTGCGTTTGTGGGTAAACAGCAGTGTCAGTGAAATTATTGTCAAAAGAGCGGAACATGATACATTTTTGCTTCGCGAGGTTAATCTTTACAAGGCGTTTAAAGAGATCGCAAAAGTAAAACTCAGCTATATGGCATCACCAAAAGCCATTATAGATCTTCTTGCAATTTTACCGTTTTTCCATGAATTGAGACTGTTGCGTATATTTATTCTTTTTAGGGTTTTTAAACTTTTTCGGTATGCCAAAAGTTTGCAAATACTGAGTTCTGTTCTTGCAACAAAAAAGTTTGAGTTTTTTACGCTTGGTATTTTTGCCTTTGTCGTTATTTTTATCTCTTCTGTTTTGATTTATGTTATGGAAGGCAACAGGGCAGACTCTCCTGTTGATACTCTTTTTGAAGCACTTTACTGGGCTATAGTGACCATTTCAACTGTGGGATACGGTGATATAGTTCCGGTAACGAGCGAAGGGCGTTTTGTATCCATCATCGTTATCATTGCAGGTATTGCAGTTTTGGCATTTACTACATCTTTGTTTGTTTCTGCTTTTACCGAGAAGCTTGAAGAGATCAAAGAGATAAAAACAATTGAAAATATTGCCAAACTAAAAAAATTTTATTTGATATGCGGATATGAAAATGTTGCCAGGGAAGTTGCCAGAAAACTTTCAAAAAGCGGGCATAACATTATCGTTCTTGATGAAGATACCCAAAGGGTGGAAAATGCAAAACTGGACGGGTATACTACATTAAATTATAATCCCGGCAATAAAGAAAGCTATGAAAAACTCAACATAGATATGAAAAAACAACTCAAAGGAGTGCTGTGTCTGCGTGAAAATGATGTAGATAATGTTTATGCCGCTTTGACTATACGGTCTTTAAACAAAGATGTTATGATTTTGTCTTTGTTAAACAATGATGCAAACCGTAACAAACTGGAGTTTGTAGGCATCAATAAAATAGTTTATCCTCAGGAGCTTGTGGGACTTATAACGAAAGAGCTGGTAGGAAAGCCTGTTGCTTTTGAAGTGATTCATGAGCTTAGGAGTGAGGATTCTGATGTAATTATCGATGAGATCGGCATCACCAAAAGAATTGTAGAAAACTTTCCTACAGTCGGAGATTTAAACAATAAACACTACAGTATCGTTTTGCTTGGCGTGTATAAGCATGAAAAAGACCGTTTTTATTTTAACCCTTTAGACAGCACTTTGTTGGAGGCCGGAGATTATCTTTTGGTCATTGGATATCAGGTGTATATTAAAGAATTTGAAAAATATTTACATACAAGAGTACATGATGACTAAAACTACAGCATTGATATTTGGACACAATAAATACGCCTATGAAATAATTAAAAATGTAAAAGACAAATACAACAGCATCAAAGTGTATTCTTTGGATGAGAATGATAAAAAAGAGGGTTTGTATGATGTGGAACTTTTTGATTTAAGTGATGAGTGGGAAGATATAGAAAACAATGTGGATATTGAAAATTCAATAGCTTTTTGTGCATTGGAAGACCCTTCCGAAAATATATTTTTAACGATATCACTGCGTTCAAGTTTTAAAAACCTGACAATTATAACGATTGCATCAAATAAAGAAAATTCAGATAAACTGAAAATGGCAGGAGCCACAAAAGTCATTCCGATTGTAGAAACGACATCGGATATTATTGCAAATGTATTGGAAAAGCCGGTATCAAACAAGGTACTGCACAGTATTTTATATGAAGAGAGTGATCTCAAAATTGCACAAATTAAAATTGATGACACAAGTCATTTTAAAGATGAAAAACTTAAAAGTATAGACTGGACACGATATAATGGCATACTGGTATTATCTGTGATGCACGAAGATATGCAGAGTGAATTTATATATTCAAACAAAGCAAAAGAGCATGTTATAAAAAGCGGTGATATTCTCGTAATTGTAGGATATGAAAAAGATATACAGGAATTTGAAAATTTGATTGGGAGTAAGCGATATGTCAATTGGAGTCATTGGAGCAGGTAAGTGGGGCAGTGCTTTGGCATTTGCCCTGAGTGAAAAAAACAGTGTTCTTATAACGTCTAGAACTCCGAGAGATTTAGACAATTTTGTCACTCTAGATGAGATTCTTGAATGTGAGTATCTTGTGATTACAGTACCTGCACAGCAGATAGCAGGCTGGCTTGAAGAAAATTTTGTATTTAAAAACCAAAAAATTCTTGTGGCATCGAAGGGCATAGAGGCTACAAGCGGAAAGTTTTTAAATGAAATATATGAAAAGTATGTTCCCGATGAAAATATAGCCTTTTTATCCGGTCCCTCTTTTGCGTCAGAAGTGATGCAGTCACTGCCGACTGCCTTGGTTATAAACTCCTCGAATGAGAAACTTGCTCAAGAATTGGGTGGTTTGTTTCCCTCTTTTATCAAAACATATACCTCAGATGATGTGACAGGCGCAGAAGTTTGCGGTGCATACAAAAATGTCATTGCGATTGCCGCAGGCATATGCAATGGATTGGAATTGGGAAATAATGCAGCTGCGGCGTTGATATCTCGCGGTTTGGTTGAAATGCAACGCTTTGGCATTGCATACGGCGCAAAAGAGGAGAGTTTCATAGGGTTAAGTGGTGCAGGTGATCTGTTTTTAACAGCTTCTTCTCCCATGAGCAGAAACTTCAGAGTGGGAATCGGTCTTGCAAAAGGCCGTACTCAAAAAGAAATTCTTGAAGCATTGGGCGAAGTTGCAGAGGGAATAGGAACTGCGTATGCGCTGCAAGACATCTCTGCAAAACATGATTTGTATCTTCCTATTGCGAGAGAAGTGTATCTGACACTTGAGGGAAAAAACCCACATGAGAGTTTGAAAGATTTATTGACAAAGTAGAAAGCAGGATATATATGAAAATAGCAGTGGCACTGAGTATAGGACTTTTCTTTTTTGCTCTAAGCGGAGTCTTTTTTACACTCCAACAGAGTACCCTTATAGGGTGTATAGCCTTTTTTGTAACGCTTTGGACAAACGAAGGTCTGCCATTGGGCGTAGTCTCTCTTTTACCGATAGTTCTTTTTCCTGCCTTTGGGATTTTAGATACAAAAATGACTGCCATAAATTATGCCAACCCTATCATTTATCTCTTTTTTGGCGGTTTTTTACTTGCAATAGCGGTTGAGAAAACAAAGCTGCATTTACATGTAGCCAATAAACTTTTGGGTTTGTTTCCTGCAACACCAAGAGGGATGATATTTTCTCTTGCACTGACATCAGCTCTTTTAAGTTCCATTTTGTCCAATACGACAACAACCCTGTTACTTATCAGTATTGCAGTTTTTTTAACAGATAATATAAAATTAAAAATGCGTTTTGCCCTTGCTATTGCTTATGGTGCAAGTATAGGAGGTATATTGACACCCATCGGCACACCTCCAAATTTGATTTTGCTCGGTATTATGCAAGAACACAATATGCAGCTTATTCCGTTTTTTCAGTGGATATTTATGGTTGTGCCACTCTCTCTTTTTATGTTGACAAGTGTCGGTTTTTTACTGAGTTACGGTGTCAATGCAATACCGATACAGACAAAAATAGAAAAAAAAGTTTTAGAGCCATCACAGAAAAAAGTGATGTATTTAATGTTGGGCTTAATTGCAGTCTTGTTTGTCAACGCTCCTGTAAGACCCTATTGGAATGGTCTTGGTATGAGTGAGAGTGGCATACTGCTTGGTTTTGGATTGGCACTGTTTATGCCGCCTTTTAATATACTGCAATGGAAAGAGGACAGTAAAAAAATCCCTTATGCCATAATGTTTTTATTTGGTGCGGGTTTTTCTATTGCAAAAGCTTTTGCACAAACCGGACTGGCAGATGAGGTTGCATCATATCTCTTACATATGACTGAACTTTCACCATTGCTTCTTCTGTTGAGTGTTGCGGTATTGATTACCTTTACAACAGAAATTACATCCAATACGGCACTGATTTCGATAATGCTGCCGGTTATCTATTCTGTAGCAGAGCAGTCCGGCATAAATACAACACTTTTCATGATGGTGGCTACCCTGTGTGCCAGTTATGCTTTTATGCTGCCTATTGCCACACCGCCCAATGCTATTGCGATGAGCAGCGGAGCTGTCGGGGTAAAAGATATGCTGAAATACGGAATAGTTTTGAATTTACTTGGAATATTTTTTATCGTTTTTATTGCAGAATATTTTTGGAAAAATATTTTATAGTTTGTCACTTTTTTTTCTGATGTACATGTAAAGGTCTTTGAAGATTAAAAATACAGAGTAGACCCATAAAATATCCAGAATTGGATTATGCTGCAGACCATGTGTCAGCATGTACGGATAAACAACGGCGATTGGCCATTTCAAAAAATAAAAAAATAAAATTCCTACACCGTATAACTCTTTCATACAGGTATCTTAGCAAAATATTATAAAATCTTTGCTAATATTGCAAGAAATATCTAAAGGTTGAAAAATGATAGTCCATATAGTGATGTTTAAATTTAAAGATGAAAACAAAGCTTTAAATATAGCAAAGGCAAAAGCGAAACTTGAAAGTCTGGAAAAAAGTATTGATGTGCTCAGAACCATTGAAGTTGGTATTAATTTTAATGAATCAGACAGAGCTATGGACCTCTCTCTTTACTCAACATTTGCAACCCAAGCAGATCTTGAAACATATGCGACACATGAAGAGCATCTCAAAGTGGTCTCTTTTATTAAAGAAGTTACTGTAGAGTCAAAAGTTGTTGATTATATACTTGAGTAACTGAATTTTTCTAAAATGACGATAAAACAAAATAAAAAATAGACTTAAATCGTCAAACTAGCTCTTTTTTATCACATCAGCTTATATTTATTTTTGATACAATCTCACAAAATATTTATAAAGGATGGAAAATGATGTCAGAACCAAGATTAGAAGATATGGGTGATTACAATACGTTAAAAGGCGAAAAAAAGAGAATTGTATGGGCGGTTATCATTGCCGGTCTTCTTTTAGGCGCTGTATATATGATCGCATATAATATATTTGATGACAAAGGAGATGTTATTCCTGTAAAAGATGAAATAACAATCGTTCCGTTAAGCAAAAGTATTCCAATTAGATAAGTTTTAGCTATAATTTCTCAATTAAAATAAGGCGGTAGTGGCATGTTAATGACAATAGTGGGTATATATAGTTTTTATGTATTGATAATGATATATACAAGTGTAATGCAGATAGGCTATATTAATCTCATAAAAAGAAAAACACCGGTTTTGCTGTCTGCTGCTGATTTCTTAAAAGCGGGAAATTATGCTGTTGAAAAAGAAAAACTCTCGATTGTAAATACTTTTGTTGACTATCTTGTGTTTATTGCCTGGATCGGCATTGGGATAAAGTACCTTGTTGAACAGTACTATACTCTGTCAAACCAGGCATTGATGAATGTGGCTATAGTCATGAGTTTTGTAGTTGTAAATTATATCATTTCTTTGCCTTTTTCCTATTATGAAAAATTTGTGATTGATGCAAAATACGGCTTTAACAATTCAACCCTTGGACAGTGGATAAAAGATACGTTTATTTCTTTTTTTCTGACAATTGTTTTTGGTTCTCTGGTTGTGTGGGGTATTTATGAAATCATTGCAAACTTTGAGTTGTGGTGGCTGTGGAGCTTTTTGTTTGTTTTTGCGATAGTGATTTTGATAAATATGCTTTATCCTACTTTTCGTGCAATGTTTTTTGATAAACTGACACCGCTTGAAGATGCAGAACTTGACAGTGAAATTAAAAGACTTATGGACAAAACAGGTTTTGTAAGTTCGGGTGTTTTTGTAAGTGATGCGAGTAAGCGGGATAACAGGCTCAATGCCTATTTCGGCGGATTCGGAAAAGCTAAAAAAGTTGTTTTGTTTGACACTTTGCTTAAAAAACTGACAACGAAGGAGCTTTTAGCCGTTTTAGGGCATGAACTCGGACATTTTGCCCATGGGGATATTTATAAAAATATTGCTTTGGTGGGTGTGATGCTTTTTGCAATGTTTGCAATCTTTGGTAATTTGCCGGATTCGCTTTACCTGGAACTCGGTGTTTCCAAACAGCCCTATGTCATTATGATTTTACTGATGCTGTTTATGCCGGTACTTGGTTTTATAATGATGCCTGTTATGGGAATTGTCAGTCGGCATAACGAATATGAAGCGGATAAGACGGGGAGTGAACTTGGCGGAAGCGCAGGTGCAATTGAACTTGCAAATGCACTGAAAAAACTGGTAAATGAAAACAAAAGTTTTCCGCTTTCGCATCCTTTGTATATTTTCTTTCACTATACACATCCTCCTGTGATTGAACGATTAAAGGAACTCGGCATGGATGTGGGATACATAGAAAAGAGCGGTACTGAGGGTAAATGCGAAGCAGATATATAGTCAAAGATTTACTTCGTGAGGTTACACAGAATCTACAGCCTTGTGTACAAAGAGCCCCAAGAGAAGCACAGCTGCTTTTAATGAAATATCTTGAAGTGGATGAACTCTGGCTCATTACCCATCAAAACAGTTCTGTAGAAATTTCACAGCAGTTTTTTGAATGGGTACAAAGACGGCAAAACAATGAACCTTTTGAATACATCACAAAGCGGGTAAGCTTTTACAGTGAAGAGTTTTACATAGACGAGGGCGCCCTGATACCCCGTCCCGAAACAGAACTGCTGATAGATGAAGTGATCAAAAACGTACCGGACAAAAAGAGTGCTTTCACTTTTGCCGAGGTCGGAGTAGGGAGCGGCATCATCTCTATAATGCTTGCAAAGACTTTTAAAAACTCTAAAATCATCGCAGTGGATATTTCTCAAAAAGCTTTGGATGTGGCACAAAAAAATATAGAAAAATTTGGACTGCAGGAGCAGATTGAACTGCGGTTAGGATCTCTGCTTGAACCGGTTTGTGAAAAAATTGATTATCTGGTTTCAAATCCGCCGTATATTGAAAACGGTACTGCTTTGGAATCAAATCTCTCCTATGAGCCGCAAAATGCACTTTTTGGGGGAGAGGTCGGTGATGAAATTATTAAAGAACTTCTTGATGAAGTCTTAAGACAAAAGATTAGATTTTTTAGTTGTGAGATTGGTTATGACCAACAAGATAAAATACAGGATTATATGCAAGGAAAAGATTTTAAATCTATAACTTTTTACAAAGACTACAGCTCGTTCGATCGCGGATTTACATTACAAATATAACAAGGTTTTACAAAATGAAAAAAAATATTTATCTGGATTTTACATATTTTATTGTTTTAGCAGCTACTTTTGGGGCTGTTTTGGTTTTAGGTGCTATCGTTGCGCCTGTTGTTTTTCATACAGACAAGATTACAGTCAACTTGCTGATAGACCATTATAATGCGGGTATTATAATGGGAGAAATTTTTCACAGGTTTTCATATTGGACCTATTTTGTAGCAACTTTTGTCGCTTTGTATGAGGCTATGGCTTATAAAATGGGTCAACGTGATGCCATCAGTTTTGCAGCGGCTGTCACAGTGATATTTGCATCTTTGATGTTTTCTGCAGTGTATGTTCCAAAAATCCTTTCTATGCAGGCACTGGGAGCAGAAGCTACACAAAGCGATACCTTTGAACATCTTCATATTGCAAGTGAGATAGATTTTAAAATACTGGCATTTGCTCTTTTGGTTCTGTTTGTCAGAAGATTGATGCTCTTAAGAGTACCTTCCAGGCAACTTTAACGCTAAATTAACACTATTTTGATAAGATTTGTCCTGAACATATTTTTGTATTAGGTGGTTTTATGTCAATTTTTAAATTTTTCATTCTTGTTCCTCTTTTTTCAACACTTCTTTTTTCTTATCCGAATTATTCACAGGCCTTTAAAGAGAAGAAGCTTTATCCTATGGGTGAAAAAATTTATAAGAAAAAATGTTCTGATATAGACGTAAAGAGATACAACAGTTATGAAGAACTCTCAAATGCTTTGCTTACAAAAAAGAGTTGTGCAACACTCAATAAAAAATACTTGGAGGCATTGGCGCTTTATCTGTGGGAGGTTAAAAGAGTCTCAGGCAAACACAGACACTTTTGCAAACTTACTGTTTCAAAAGATGAAAAATGTCCTGTGTGCGGTATGCTTTTATATAAATATCCAAGTTGGATTTCACGTATAGAGTATACTGACAAAAATGTATCTTTTGACGGAATTAAAGATATGATGAAGTACTATTTTGAACATCCGAAGAAAATAAAACATATGTTGGTGCAAGAGTATTATACGCAGCAGGTTATAGATGCAAAAAAAGCCTATTTTGTTATGTGGAGTGATGTGTACGGACCTATGGGAAATGAGTTGATAGCTTTTAAGGATGAAGCATCTGCCAAACGGTTTTATCTTGACCACAAGGGAAAAAAGATACTCAAGTTTGATGATATTACGCCTGAAGATGTGTATAAACTGGATGAATAAAAAAAGCCGTTTTTGTCTCTTTACATGTAGTGCTTTAGTGCTTTTGAGTGTGGGAGAGATATTTTATCTACAGATGAATGATACGCTGACAAAACAAGAGTGTATGCAAAAGAAAAAATTTGTACAAATGACAACTGTTTCCAATTTTGTTTTGGCGCTGAAAAACAACTCTATTAAGGCAATACCGTGAAAAAGATTAATTTTCATCTTCTGGAATATGCCATCAATTATATTTTACGATATAAAGCAAAGAACATATTTATTCTTGTAATACTGACACTGCTCATTACTCTGTTGGCGTCATTCTTTTTTGTGCAAAACTCGCTGAAGTATGAACTGGAATCAACACTTGATGCCCAACCGCAAATTATAGTGACAAATCAAAAGGCGGGCAGAGATACCACTGTGGATGAGCATGTGATAGATAGCATTGTAAATATTAAAGGTGTATCCGATGTAAATGCACGTGTATGGGGATATTATTGGTTTAAACATATGCATGCAAGATTTATTGTAGTAGGTATAGATGAATTTGAAAATCAATACAATGCTACTTTTGAAAATATAATAAAGAACAGTGAACTGAATGCTTCGTCTATGCTTGTAGGAGAGGGAGTCAAACGCATATTGGATGCAAGTTATTATAAAGAATATTTTAATTTTATTTCTCCTGATTTATCAGTAAAAAAAATTTATATAGCCGGAACATTCAAAGCCGCAACACAGTTGGAATCAAATGATATGATTGTTATGAACAAAGATACTGTGAAAGAAATTTTTGGTTACACAAACAGTGAGGCTACAGATTTGGCTGTTCGTGTCAATAACCCTCTGGAACTTCCTTCCATAATGTCAAAGATTCAAAATAGATTTCCAACTTTTAAAATTGTTGCGAGAAAAGATTTGAAAACAGCACTTGAAAACCAGTTTAATTATACCAGCACTGTTTTTTTAATTCTGTTTACCATTACTCTTTTTACATTTTTTATGATTGTTTATGATAAATCCAGCGGACTCAGCAGTGAAGAAAAAAAAGAGATAGGCATACTTAAGGCAATAGGCTGGACAATTGATGATGTTCTTAAAGCACGCATATATGAAGGTCTCATTATCTCTTTTATCGCTTATATTATGGGAATAACCCTGGCTCTCTTTTATGTGTATATTTTAAATGCGCCGATACTCAAAAACATATTTATAGACTATAATGATATTGCAAACAGTTTTACGCTTCCCTTTGTGCTTGACTATAAGATACTGCTTTTACTTTTTTTGCTCAGTGTCCCTGTATATATGTTTGCAACAATCATTCCGTCATGGAGAATTGCTACGCTTGATGCTGATGAGGTAATACGATGATAAAACTGCTACATGTAAGCAAAATTTATGATGATATAAAAGCTTTGGATAACATTGATTTGGAAATTGGCGAAGGAGAACTTGTCATATTAAAAGGGGTCAGTGGCAGTGGAAAAAGTACCATACTTTCATTGATTGCCGGACTGCTCAAACCGACAAGTGGAGATGTCCTGGTTGAAAACAAACATATCTCAAAACTGCCGGATCATTTTTGCTCCCGATACAGAAGAGACAATATCGGATTTATATTTCAAAAATATAATTTGATTCCGACGCTGAGTGTTCGTGATAATATTTTACTGCCATTGGTGCCGTTAAACCTGGATGAAAAGGCTTTACATGTAAAGCTTTTTTCTGTAATGAAGATGTTTGACATTGAACATAAAAAAGATGCGAGGGTAAAGAATCTCTCGGGTGGTGAACAGCAAAGAGTTGCAATAGCCAGGGCAAATGTAAACAATCCAAAAATAATTCTGGCAGATGAACCGACTGCAAATCTGGATGAAAAGCTCTCTTGTGAATTCATACAAATTCTTAAAGAATTAAAGTCTATGAACAAAACTGTCATCGTTGCAACACATGACCCTCTTTTTTTTGATTTGGATTTTGTGGATCGTGTTGTAGAGATACATAATGGTAAACTGCTATGCTCCTGACGCCTGAAGTATTGACAATAGACATACTGAATCTGCTCTTTGTTGTTTTCGCCACTCTTGCATTTTATTACAGTGTGAAAATAGTCTCCCGATACGACCGGAATGCTACAACTCCATTACAGTATAATCTGGAAAAACAAAGCTATCTGGTAAGTGTAGTTATAAAATTTATTTTTTATACCAAGGTTCTATTGTTTATATTTTTTATTTTTACTCTTGATGATATTTCAAATATTTTACCCGGGGCAATGTGTGGAGCCGGTGTCGTCAATGCAACACAATACGGTACCTATCTTCTGATACTTAAAGTTATCAATTTATATATTTTTGCCTACTGGCTGGTACTTAACAATGAAGATATGAAATCAGAACAACAGATATATTTACAATTGAAGTTAAAAATATATTTGTTTGCATATTTTTTGCTCATCCTCGAAATAGGGCTGGAGAGCCTGATGTTTCTTTCTATAGATACAAAGAGTGTTGTAGACTGTTGCGGTGCTATTTTTTCTACAACAGACGGTACCTATATGGCACATTTGCTAAGTGTAAACCCGATAATGCTTCTTGGAAGTTTTTATGCTCTGTTTGCGTTTATTGTATTGGCATACAAAATAAAAAACAGATATCTGTTTTCTCTTATGAATCTACTGTTTGTTATTGCAGCCCTGGTCTCACTCATAGGTTTTTTTGGAACGTATATATACGAACTGCCAACACATCACTGCCCGTTTTGTCTGCTGCAAAAAGATTATAACTATATAGGATATTTGTTATATATATTTTTATTTATCGGTACTTTTTTTGGTATTGTTTTGGGGCTTGTTCCTTTCAGGCAAGAAGATGAAAATGCAAAATATAAGATATCGCTTTTTTTTACAACTCTGTATGTTATAGTTGTGAGTTACTACCCGCTTGCATATTATATAAAAAATGGTGTTTGGCTTTAGACATTATGTTGGTTGTCCCCAAATTTACTGTTCCACCACTCTTGAGGTGTGTAGGTTGATTTTTTAACACTCTCTTCATCAAGAGGGTATTCATAAGTGTTGCAGTAGTCAAGTATAATTTGATAGGCTTCATTGATTTGCATACTCATCTGTGTTGCCTGTTCATAGTTGTCTTTATGTTTGTCAGGATGCCATTTTTTCATAAGGTTTTTATATTTGTTTTTTATTTCTTTGAGAGAAGCTTTTTCGCGAAGACCAAGGAGTGATTTGGCCTTCATTATTTTTTCAAAAGAGTGCAATGGAGTTAGTCTTGTTGTTGTCTCATATAAGCAGGAATATCCAGATAATCACCGTCAAGTTCACCGCCTACGACAAGTCTTGGTCTTACTTTGGCGCGAACAGGAGCAGGTGTTTCACTGACAAAATCTTCATTGTTTGTCAGTTCTTTTTCAAAACCTGTTGCAACAATAGTGATTTTAATATAGTTCTCAGGAATCTTCTCGCTTGTAGAGGTTCCCCAGATAACTTCTGCATCATCATGTGCACTTTCATGGACAACTTCCATTGCTTCTGCAAGTTCCATCATAGGAAAATCAGGATGCATACTGAAATGTACCAAAACACCCATTGCACCGTTAATGGACATGTTGTCTAAGAGCGGAGACTCTATTGCCGCTTTAATCGCTTCATAGGCTGCATTTTCACCTTCATGTTCCCCCACACCCATCAGTGCCATACCTTTGTGACTCATAACAGTTTGCAAGTCGGCAAAGTCAAGGTTGATATCATTGTCCCCGCTTGAGAGGATAACACCTGATGTTCCGCTGACAGCCTGTGCCAATACGCTGTCTACTATTTTAAAGCTCTCTTTAAGTCCCAGTCTTCGGTCGATGATTGATAAAAGTTTGTCATTTGGAATAACTACTATAGAATCACTCTCTTTTTTGAGTTCTTCTAATCCTTCTTCCGCTAATTTTAAACGTTTTTTTCCTTCAAACATAAAAGGTTTGGTAACGATTGAAATAGTAAGGGCTCCAACTTCTTTGGCTATCTGAGCAACTACAGGTGCAGCACCTGTTCCGGTTCCTCCGCCAAGACCTGCAGAGATAAAAACAATGTCAGCCCCTTCAAGTGCTGCTCTGATTTCATCATAGTTTTCCAGTGCAGAATCTTTGCCTATGCTTGGTTTCATTCCGGCACCCAAACCTTTTGTAAGTTTTGCACCTATTTGAATCTTTGAAGCGGCATTTGTTTCATTGAGAACCTGTGCATCGGTATTGATAAGCATCATCTCAATACCTGTTACACCTTCATTAATCATATGTCCTATCATGTTTCCACCGCCGCCACCGACACCGACAGCTATAATTCTTGCACCGGTAGGGCTCTGTGCTTCTTCTATTACAAATGGTTCCATTCTTTCACTCCTTTAAAATAACTGGGTTGCCCAGTTCCAAAATTTACTGAAACTTCCAGCTTCATCACTTTTTTTCTCTTTCGCTGTCTCTAAGTTTACCATTTTATCCTTATCACTAACTGTTTGTTCTTCAGATGAGACTATAGGTATAACAGGTTCATTGGACAGATCAATACTGTTTGTTACTGTCGGCTCTTCATTAGTATGACGGACTCTTTTGTTGACATCAATCTCATAAGGGGTATAAGGAGAAGCAGAGTACATAACCAGTCCGACAGCACTTGCATATTCCGGACCGCGTAGTGAGTCAAAAAGACCGTTCATCTCAATAGGTTTTGCCAAACGAACAGGGACAGAACCAAAGGTTGCTACAGCCAGGTCACGTATACCGTCCATTTTTGAAAAACCGCCTGTGAGGACTATACCTGCTCCAATCTGCTCTTTAAGCCCACTGTTTTCTATAAACTGAGCAAGTATCATTAATGTCTCTTCGACTCTTGCAAATATGACATTGTGGACAACTTCCAGAGAAACTTCATGCGTAGAGTTCTCATCCCCGATAATAGGAAGCTCTATTAAATCATTGCTTGGCGTGAGCAGTGAACCATAAGTCAGTTTTACTTTGTCTGCAACATTAAGCGGTGTGTGCAAGGCCATGGAAAGGTCACTTGTCACATGGTTTGAACCAACACCCAAGAATTCGTTGTAGCGAATTGAATTGCCTGAATGAATGGCAATATTGCTTGTGTTACCACCCATATCAATAACTGCGGCACCTAACTCTCTTTCATCTTCATTGAGTGTTGCGATGGCTGAAGCATAACTGTTAAGGACTACATTCTCCACCTCGACACCAGCTCCTCTGACAGCTTTTTTAAGATTGTTCAGATTTGATTTTTGTGTCGTTATGATGTGTGTTTCAACCTCAAGTCTTGAAGCATTCATCCCAAGCGGATCTTCTATATAGTCCTGGTCATCTACTTTAAAGTTAAAAGGCAGTGCATGCAGAACTTCGTATTCGTTTGGTATATTGGCGTTGTACAAAGAAGTGTGCATAACTCGTTTTATCTCTTCAAAGGAGATCTCCTTTGATTGAATGTTTACAATGCCGTTTGAGTTAAGGCTTTTTGTGTAGGCTCCGGATATGGAAACAATTGCCGTGTTGATATTACTGCCTGATACCCGTTTTGCATCTTCAACTGCTGTTTTTATACTTCTTGAAGCAAGTTCAATGTTTGTTATGCTTCCCTTTTTTAAACCCTGTGCTTTTGTTGTGCCTGCACCGGTTATTGAGATTGTATGATTATTGTCGATTTCTGCAATGATTGCACAAATTTTTGTTGAACCTATATCTATGGCTAAAACAGTTCTACTCAATTTAGAGTCCTTGAATATAAATCTCAGTTTGGTACTTGTTTTGAAGCGTTTTTATAAGCCCTTCGTTAAACAGAGTATTTTTTAATTTTGCGACAGTGTCGCTAACATTGTTGTTTTTATTTGTAAGCAGTTTTTGTTCCAAAATGTTGTATAAAACAACTTTTCCGTTATTCAGACCGATATAAGATCTTTTTTTATCACTCACAAACAGTTTTTGTAAGAAATCAGCAGCTTCTTGCTTACTTAGAGGTGCTAACTTGTCTACAGAAATCACAGTAAGAAAATCAGAAGTTTTGCCTATAAAAGTATTTACAGAATCATTGACAAGTTTCATCAGTTTTTCTTTTTTCTTTTGTGTTATATAGAGTGGTAAAATTTCCGCTTTTGCTTCTTCAAATGATTTTGGTTTTGCAGGTATTGTTTTTGTTAACTCAAAAACATAGTATGTTCCATTGATATTTATCGGTTTTGTATATGGTTTCGTCAGTGCCAGTTTGGAAATTGTATCGAGTGTTTGCTCATTGAACGGATTGTTTGATTTTGAGATTTGAGTACTTTGCGGTTTTACAGTGTCCGGAAGTTTGTTCTTTTTAAATGCTATATATGTTCGTAAGGCTTTGTCTTTCATCGCTTTTGCATTAAGCTCCTTTAGAACTTTTTCTTTAGCTGCCTCAAGAGTTAAAATTTTACCGTCACTGCCTTTGAAATGTGTTCTGTTTTCTTTGTAGTATGTCGCAATCTCTGTATCGCTGAATTTTTTTGTTACAGGGGCTACCTTGATAAAAGTAACCTCGTAAACAACATCATTCATAAAATTGTTTTTCTGTTTTTGCCAAAACTTTTTTAATGCTTCATTGTCTACAGAAACCTGAATGTCATCAAGTGCAAGAACTTTATAGTTTATTTTGTCTGCGATGTTGAAAATCGTGTTTAAAATATTTTCTTCATTTTTTGATGTTTTTACAGGAAGTAGTTTCAAAGTTTTTTGTATAAGAAGTTCTTTTCGCAACTCGGTTTCATACTCTTTGATACTCAGTCTGTTCTGGGAAAGGACAAGCTTGTATGTCTCTTTGTCGAATGCTCCGTTTTTGTAAAAAGCTTTTTGCTGTTTGAGTGCTTCAATCATCTCTTCGTCACTTACAATAAGGTCATAGGACTGTGCAAGATTTATAAGCAATGCCTGCTGTATCAACTGTTGGAGTGCCTGTTTGTCCAATCCGAACTGTTTTGCTTTTTCTTCATCAAAGTTTCCCTGAAACATTTGATTATACTGTGCATAAAGACGAGAATAGGTTTTTTGCAGTTCACCGTTTGTAATTTCAACATTTCCCACTTTTGCAACAGCACCTGCTTTGTTGCCATAGCTGTATTGTCCCCAGCCGACAAAGCCTGCTCCAACAAATGCTATTGTTGAAATCCATATAGTTATAATAAGCCATTTCTTATGTCTTTGCATCCATGTAATCATATAATAAAAACCTTGTTTGTGATATTGTTTGATATTCTATGTAAATTCGTATTAAAACTTGATAAAGAGAGAAAATAAAAGGTATAATTTGCCCATGAAAAACAATGAATTGAAAAACAGAGATCTGGATGTCCTTTGGCATCCGTGTACACAAATGAAAGACCACGAAACGCTGCCGCTTATTCCGATTAAAAAAGCACACGGTATTTATCTGGAAGATTTTGAGGGAAACAGGTATATAGATGCTATCAGCTCCTGGTGGGTAAATATGTTTGGACATACGAATGAATATATTAATTCAAAAATAAAAGAACAGCTTGATACTTTGGAACATGTTATATTGGCAGGTTTTACGCATGAACCGGTTATAAGGCTCTCTGAGCGTCTTGTAAAACTAACACCGGCTAACCTGGATAAGTGTTTTTACTCAGATAACGGTTCATCTGCTGTTGAGCTTGCCTTGAAGATGAGTTATCATGCTCATTATAACGACGGAAAGAAAAAGTCTCTTTTTGTTTCTTTAAGCAATTCATACCATGGAGAAACCATAGGTGCTTTGAGTGTCGGAGATGTGAAACTTTACAAAGAGACCTATGAGCCTCTTTTGATCAAAACAATTCAAACACCTGTCCCTGTTGATATGAGTGAGACGGCAGCTGTAGAAGCAGCGCAGAAGTTTGAAGAACTGTGTCAGGAAAAAGCATCACAAATCAGTGCCTTGATATTAGAACCTCTTATACAGGGTGCAGGCTATATGCATATGTATCATGCAAAGTATCTGGTACTTGTTCGGGAAATATGTACAAAATATGATATTCATCTTATAGCCGATGAGGTAATGGTCGGTTTTGGAAGAACAGGAGAACTTTTTGCCTGTGAAAAAGCAGGAATATCTCCCGATTTCCTGATTCTTTCAAAAGGCTTGACCGGTGGATATTTACCGCTTTCTGTGGTTCTGACTTCCAATAACATATATGCAAAATTTTACTGTGACTATAATGAGCATAAAGCTTTTTTGCATTCTCATTCCTATACAGGGAATGCCTTAGCCTGTGCCGCTGCAAATGCAACACTTGATATTTTTGAAAATCAAAATATTATTGAAAAGAACAGAGAGCTTGCAGACTATATGTCAAAAAAACTCCAAAGGTTTTTAGAATTGCCGAATGTAGAACAAATCAGACAGACAGGGATGGTTGGCGTTGTGGAACTCAAAGGCTATGATGCTAAAGAGAGAATAGGGCTAAAAGTATATGAATATGGGCTTGAACATGGTGTTTTACTGCGTCCGCTTGGACACATAGTCTATTTTATGCCGCCTTATGTGATAACTAAGGAAGAGATAGATACTATGATGGATGTGGCATATGAAGCCATAACAGGGCTTTAGTCATAATCACAAAGAGAGTTACACGAATCACCTAACATGAGTAAGCGACAGCTTTTTTCCAAAATGGCAAGTTTTTTTGCCATTTCATGAATATCTCTGCTGTATGCATATACCCCATATCCGCGAATCACCATCAGATTTGTCTTTTTTGTTTGAAAATACAAAATAATTTCACTTTGTGCTCTTTCATACCAGTCTTCAAATTGTTTGGGATCGATTATTTCCACCAAGCCTATCTCTGTATATCCAAAATAATCTTTTGGAATGATAATGTTATGTTCAAGTGAATAGGCTGTAGTGAATTGTGGCATACTGAAGCATATAAATTTTGCTTCTGAAATATGCGAATAGATACCTTGGTGAATATTGGCGTCTATACTTGCCTGTTTCCATCTGTAGTCCTGTTTGAAAGACAACTCTATAAGACTCTCTTCATTGATGTTGTCAAATATAGCCTCTTTTGTGTTGATGATAAAGCGGCTTTTGTCTGTTTTGGAAGATATTGAACCGTGATATATGCCAAAAAAATCTTTTCTAAACATGGAAAGTGCCAGTGATGAGAGTTGATTTTTAAGGCGTGTTTTATTCATAAGGGTTACTTAAACCAGTTTTTCATTTTGTCTATCACTGAATCCAAAATACCTTCATGAGGTTTTGATTCTATGCCAAAAGAGTCTTGAATTTTGTCTAAAAGTTCTTTTTGTTCATCAGTCAGTTTTTTAGGATACTGGATGTTGATCACAGCGATTAAATCACCTTTTCCGTGTCCATGGACATCTTCTATCCCTTCACCTCTAAAGACATACCGTTGTTTGTCTTTTGTTCCGATGTCAAGTTTTAGTTCAAGTTCGCCTGTTAAAGAAGGTATTGTCAGGGTGTCTCCTTTAACAGCTTGCGTGAAAAATACCGGAATTTCAATATATACATCATTGTCATCTCTTATAAAATGTTTGTCAGGTTTGACTTCAAATGTTACATAAAGATCGCCACGGTTTCCTTTTTTGCCGATATTTCCTTTTCCTGAAACGCGTAAGCGGTTCCCGCTGTCAATACCTTTTGGCACAGAGATGGTAATAGTCTCTTTTACCTCTTCATACCCCTTGCCATGGCATTTTCTACATTTGTCTGTTGCTGAGGTACCTGTTCCGTTACATACCGGACAGGTTTGAGAAAAGGTCATAAAGCCCTGTTTCATATAGATTTGCCCCTGTCCTTTACACTGCGGACATGTTGAGAGTTTGCCGTCTTTTGCTCCTGTACCTTTACATGATTCACAGGCTTTTTTATAGGTGTATTTTATCTCTTTTTCACAGCCAAATACAGCCTCGTTAAAGTCAATAACAATATCGACATTCATGTCAAGCGGATATTTGTCCATATCGGCAGGATTTTGGCGTCTTGTGCGTCCGCCGCCAAATCCGCTGAACATCTCTTCGAACATAGACCCCAAATCATCAAAACTTGAAGAAGATCGACTGCCGCCACCCATTCCCTGGAGACCTTCCTTGCCATAACGGTCATAAATACTGCGTTGCTGGTCATTGCTCAAACACTGATAGGCTTCATTAATAAGCTTAAATTTGTGTTCTGCCTCTTTATCCCCAGAGTTTTTATCCGGATGATATTTTTTTGCCAAAGTTCGGTAAGCTTTTTTGATAGTTGCCTTATCTGCATTTTGTGATACTTCTAAAATCTCATAATAGCTTAAGTGTTCCATTATAATAAAATCCTATTTAAATATTTTTTTGAAATTATACCCATTTTGTAGTTTAAAAAAAAATAATTAGATGATATAATACTGTTTATGAAACAAACAACTCTTTTTTTCCTGATGATGACACTTTTTTTAGGGTGCAACAAACATACACAGTCGCCACAGCCAAGCAAAATAAAAAATGTAAATTTTACCAAAACATCTTTTTCAAAACTTCCCGGATTTCAAGAACAAAATTATGATGAATTCTTAAATAATTTTACAAATAACTGTAAAAGTACACAGGGACAAAAAATCTATAAAAATTTATGTCAAAAAGCCTTACATGTAACAGATGCAAAACAGTTTTTGCTTAATAACTTCACCCCTTACTCAATAGCTGATAAAAGTGGAAATAAAGAGGGATTGTTAACCGGGTACTATGAAGCACGGATACACGGTTCTTTTCATAAGAGCGATACCTACAAATACCCGATTTATGCAACACCGAAGGATCTGGTTGTTGTAGATCTGAGTTCTATATATCCCGAACTCAAAAACTACAGGCTTCGAGGAAAGATACAAAATAACAGACTGGTTCCTTATTACAGCCGCAAAGAAGCAAAGCTTCATGATTTAAATGCCTCGGTCATTTGCTACTGTGATTCTAAAATAGACAGATTTTTTCTACAGGTACAGGGCTCAGGAAAGGTAATCTTGGATGATAATTCGACGATGTATATAGGGTATGAAAACCAAAATGGCTATAAATATAAATCAATAGGAAAGTATTTGGTGCAAAAAGGAGAAATTTCTTTGCAAAACATCTCTTTGCAGAGTATCCGTAAATGGTTGGAGGAACATCCCTCTCAGATCGATGAAATACTTGATTATAATCCCTCTTTGGTCTTTTTTACAAAAAGAGACAAAGGTGCAACAGGTGCATTAGGGTTACAACTTCGAGAGAAAAGTTCTATTGCAGTTGATAAAAAATATATTTCGTTGGGAAATATGCTATACTTGTCATCAAATTTCGGAAAAGAAAAATTTAATAATATCGTTTTTGCCCAAGATACGGGTGGGGCTGTCAAAGGTCCTGTACGGGCAGATCTGTTTTTAGGCAGTGGAGAGGATGCATTGCAAATTGCCGGAAAACTACAATCACCATTGCAGTTATGGCTATTTATGCCAAATAAAAAAGAAGTGAATGAATGAACAGCTCCTTGGAAAAATTTAACAGGCTTGTTGATGCACTCGGTGAATTGCCGAGTATAGGAAAAAAGTCGGCGACAAGACTGGCGTATCATATGATTATGAACGATACATTTGCAGGGATGAAAATAGCACATGCTATTGAAGATGCCCTGGGGAGTCTGAAAAAATGCAAAGAGTGTGGTGGTATGAGCGAAGATGAACTGTGTCATATCTGCTGTGACGAGACACGCGACACATCTTTATTGTGCATAGTTGAAAATGCTAAAGATATTTTGCTTTTGGAAGAAAATGGCCTGTTTGACGGAAAATACTTTGTTTTGGAATCACTCGAAGAGTTAAGTATGACACATCTGGAAACTATTGTACAAAATGGAATAAGAGAAGTGTTGTTTGCGCTTACGCCCTCAATAGCAAATGATGCCGTCATTCTGTATATAGAAGACAAACTTGGTATATATGATTTGAATTTTTCTAAAATAGCACAGGGTGTCCCGACAGGAGTCAGTTTGGAAAATATAGATTTGCTTTCATTAACGAGAGCGTTAGAAGATAGAGTAAGGGTGTAGATGAGATTATTTTTATATGTGATTTTAATAGTAACGGTGCTCCAGGCAGAACAAATCTCTGATGCAACAAAAAGTAAAATAAATATTGAAAATATTACAAATGATACTTCAAAAGAAAATATGCAAAAATGGCTTGATAACTCTTTTGGTCTTCGTCCCTATAAAGCAAATTACCTTTTACCTTTTGGTGCTGCAAATAAGAAGTATATAAATCATAAACTCGATATTGTGCCATATGATAAGTTTGAAGCTGAAATCCAAGTGAGCTTGCAATTGCAAGTTTTTAAAAATATTTTTGGTTTAGGGGAAAAATACTCTTTGGCATATACGCAACAGGCTTTTTGGCAGATATATGTTACATCTTCTCCTTTTAGAGAAAACTTATATAACCCTGAAGGATTTGTTGTTTTTCCCATTAGTGACAAAAGCTCAATATTTCAAATGCGATCATTAAAATTTGCTATTGCACATAAATCAAACGGACAGCCGAATACAGAGTATATACCAGAATTTAATGGTTTTAATCTCTCTAAAAGTATAAATTATTTTTATACAACATTGCGATTGCAACACAGTACGCTTATTACAGACTTAACACTTTTGGTACCTTTCCCGGGAAGTGCAAATTTAAGTGATAATCCTGATTTAATGAAATATTTAGGGTATACAAAGGTAAAATTTACCTATTTTTATAATAAACATATGTTTAGTCTGATGGCACGAGGGAATATAGACAGTATGAGAGGAGCGGTTGAAGCGACCTATTCTTACCCTTTACGAAAAGACAAATCATATCTGTATATAAAACTTTTTAGTGGATATGTAGAGTCTTTAATAGATTACAACAAAGATATCACAAAACTTTCTATAGGTTTTAGCTTTTCTCGTTAGTAAAGAAAACTTTTTTGCATCTCCTTTTTTATGGCTTCTTTGTCAAGTTCAAAGTTGCAAAAAAGTTCATTTGCCAAAACTCCCTGTCCTAAAAGCATGTCTGCACCGTCTTTACATGTAAGACCTTTTTCCTTGGCAAGTTGTAAAAAGGGAGTAATTCTGCCATATATGGCATCTGCAACATAGCGAGTATTTTGCAAAGCAGCTTCAATCATCTCTTTTGGTGCAGGCAGATTTTCATCTTTGAGACCGGCACTTGTTGTATTTATAACCAAGTCATAATGACTGGGCTGAAAATTTCCCCATGTATAACATTCACAGTCAAGTTTTTCAAAGTATGTAAGGCGTGCCTTGCTTCGGTTGAGTATGCTTACATGTAAACCTTCTTCTAAAAATTTTTGTACAAGAGCTTTTGCTGTGCCGCCTGCACCAAGTACCAAAATATTTTGTATATTTTGAAACTCATTTATGGCATACATAAAGCCATCAGCATCTGTATTGTAGCCGATAAGTTTTCCGTTTTCATTTATAAGTGTATTGACAACTCCGATTTTTTTTGCAAAGCCCCGAACTTCATCACAGGCAGCATAGGCGCTCTCTTTGTGTGGTACTGTGACATTGGCACCGCTCAGGCCCAGAGAAAAAAAGGTTTCTTTGAGTTTGTTGCCATCTTTGAGAAACGTGCGTGTATAGCAGGCATTGTAATTAAGATTTTTGAAAACGCTGTTGTGCATCAGAGGACTGCGGGAGTGTGAAACAGGATTTCCAAAGATGGAGAAAAGTTTATGCATTGTATCTCTTTTAGTCTTTTTTATCTAAATCTTCAAGTGAGTGAATGAGCGCACCCAGTTTATTGTTTACTTCAAGATACTCCAGTTCTTTTATACTGTCTGCAACTATGCCTGCACCTGCCTGAAGAACTACCTTGTCTTCTTTTACAAGGGCTGTTCGTATGGCAATTGCACTGTCCATATTTCCGTCAAACCCGAAGTATCCGACACTGCCGCTGTAAAAACCGCGTTTTAAGCCTTCATATTCGGCTATAAGTTCCATAGCACGAATTTTTGGAGCACCGGTCATAGTACCTGCTGTAAATGTTGCCATAAACAGATCAAACATATCTTTGTCATCGTCAAGAGTTGCTACTACATCAGAAACAATATGCATAACATGTGAAAAACGCTCTATATGCATAATATCTTCCACTTTGACTGTACCGGTTTTGGCAACCCGACCGACATCGTTTCTGCCAAGATCTATAAGCATTAAATGTTCAGCCAACTCTTTTGGGTCTGCGAGCAGTTCTTTTTCAAGTTCTTTGTCTTTTTGTTTTGTAGTTCCGCGTTTTCTTGTACCGGCAATTGGGCGAAGAAGCAATTGTGTATCTGTGAGTCTCACCATAACTTCAGGCGATGAGCCGACGATACTGAAATTTTCATACTCCATTAAAAACATATAAGGGGAGGGATTTTTTGTACGAAGAATACGATAAAAACTAAAAGGGTGCACTTTTATATGTCTGGTGAAACGATTTGTCATCAAAATTTGAAAAACATCACCGCTTTTAATCATCTCCTTTGATTTGTCTATCATGGCAAAGAATTTTTCTTTTGTATGGGCAAAGCTTCCTTTGTCCTCTCCAATGTTGAAGACTCTGTGTTTGTAAGTATATGTGCCTTTTAAATCATTTTCAATGGCTTGAAATTTTTCACTGTACTCTTTGAGTGTCGAAATAAGTGTAATCTGATGATTTTTATGGGAATAGACAAGGACAAGTTTTGGTAAAATCAGGTCTAAGTCCGGAGTGTTCAATTCGTCTTTGAGGTTGTCCATGAATGATCGAAGTTTTGGCTCAAAGACTTTTACCATATCATAACCGATATAGCCGATAAATCCATCCACATAACCGACATTTAGTTTTTTTGTGGCATTTTTATATTCGTCTGTATCTATATTTTTATAATACTCTTTTAAAAAGGAAAAAGGATTTTCTTTTTTAATATGTTTTGTACCGTTTTTGTCTGTATAGACTGTTTTGTCGTCTATAAACTGTAAGCGTTCTCTCGCACCTATACAGATAAAACTGTAGTTCCCCTCACTTTGTCCGGCACTTTCAAAAAGGTAGGAGACCTCCTCTTTGAAAAACTCTTTTAGTTTTGAATAAACGGCAATAGGTGCCAGCTGATCTTGTGTAAATTGTTTAGAATATATCAAGATTACCCTTGTAAAATTATAATTTTACTAAAAATGCACCCGGCTCAATTTTGGCACGAATAACACGTTTAGCATTATTTGCTTCTTTTTGTGTTTTAAATGGTCCAATCAATACTTTGTTAAGTGTTTTTGAATTGACTGTAACTTTATGATATCTATATTTATAGCCTAAATTCGTAATAGATTTTAGGAATTTTTTATTTGGTTCATATTTTGAAAAAGACCCCACCTGTATATAATACTTTACCTTTGATGTTCCATGAGGTTTCTGTTTTATCTGAGGTTTTTGTGTCACTTTTTTGGTTTGAGTCACTACTTTTTTCTGTGGTGCAGCAACTGTTTTATGTTCTTGTTTACTTTCTTGTTTGAGTTTTTGTGCGATTTTATCTAAATCTTCATCAACAGAATTATTTTCCTGTATGACATCCACTTCTTCAAAAAGAGGTTCTTCAGGTGTTTCCTGTGCAAGAGTTTTGGCTTGAGGTTCCGGCGGCAGTATAGCTTGAGGCAAATTGTCTGTCCCCTTGGAATTAAGTGAATTCATAAGCATTACAACTACTATGAGAATAATTCCCAATGTTGCAACAGCGAGAATTATTTTTTTATTTGAGCTGGAAGAGCCGTTTTTATTCAGGACAATATCACTTAGTTCATTCTTATCATTCATACTATTATACCCTCAATCTTTTATTTGTTCTATGATACCAAAAATAACCTAAAGAACAAAATCACATATGCTTCGACCACGAAGCGCCTCTCTCTTTTGCATAGACTTCATAAGGAAGTGTCAAAATGTTGTATTCATCAGGCAAATCATTTGTCGGAAACATTCTCCACTGCTTTGGCTGTTTTGCAGCCAGTTTCATACTGATCATTTTGCCAAGCTGTATCGCTTCTTGCAGTGTAGTATGCCCTTTGTGAATATAGAGATGCAAATGCCCTTTGGTCTTTGTTTCATAGGCTGTAAAGTTAATAAAACCTTCTTCTCGCAAAAGAAGCTGTGCTTTGTGATAAAATCTTTCAGGATCTCTGCCGTTATAATCAATAACTATATTTTCAACAATCCCTTTTTTGTCCACAATCGAATGGGCTACAGTTATTTCACCTTTTATATGTTTGTTAATCACAGACTGGTTTAAAGGCGCATTGACTTTTTCAAATTTATTGTAAAAAGTACGCCCTTTAAAAGTGATTTTGTTCACTACCGTATCTCTTTTGATCCAGTAGTGGTCACTTACCATTTTTATAAGTTTTAAATCCATGGCAGTCATGTGGGAACCTTAATATGTTGGTTGGTTGTATATTACAAAATTTTGTGCAAGTTCTTTGAGTTCTTCTTTTATTTTTGCCTGAAGTTCAGTATTGTTGATATCATCCAAAACATCTGCCATTTTATTTGCGATGAGTTCAAACTCTTTTTCTTTCATACCGCGAGATGTAAGTGCCGGTGAACCGATACGAATACCTGATGTTACGAAAGGACTTCGTGTCTCTCCGGGAACAGTGTTTTTATTGACAGTGATCCCTGCATTTCCCAGAGCTGCATCAGCATCTTTTCCGGAGATCTCTTTGCCTACAAAACTGACAAGCACTAAGTGATTGTCTGTTCCGCCGCTTACGACATCATAGCCGCGTTTCATAAGTACATCAGCCAATACAGAAGCATTTTTCTTTACCTGTTTCGCATAATCTTTCCACTCTGGTGTAAGATTGTGTTTAAAACCAACTGCTTTTGCAGCGATTACATGTACAAGCGGTCCGCCTTGAAGAGCCGGGAAAATAGCAGAGTTTATCTTCTTTGCTATATCCTCATCATCTGTCATTATCATACCGCCGCGAGGTCCTGCAAGTGTTTTGTGTGTAGTTGTTGTAACTACATGTGCATGAGGGAATGGACTAGGATGCTCACCTGCGGCTACCAAACCTGCAATGTGTGCGATATCTGCAAAAAGAATTGCACCGACTTCATCGGCAATTTCACGAAATTTCTTAAAATCAATTTCACGGGCATATGCAGAAGCCCCGCATACGATGATTTTAGGCTGTACAATTTTAGCGATATCTAAAACTCTGTCATAGTTAATACGTCCGTCAAGTTCAACACCATAGGTGAAACTGGAGTAGTTTTTCCCTGAAAAACTTGGTTTGGAACCATGTGTCAAGTGTCCGCCATGGCTCAGGTCCATACCTAAAAGTTTGTCACCTGCTTTTAAAAGTGCCGCATAAACAGCTCCGTTTGCCTGTGATCCTGAATGTGGCTGTACATTTGCATATTTGCACCCAAAAAGTTTACATGCTCTGTCTATAGCCAGCTGTTCTACGCTGTCAGCATATTCACATCCGCCATAGTAGCGTTTTGCCGGATACCCTTCAGCATATTTGTTTGTAAAAACCGAACCCATAGCTTCCATTACTGCCGGAAGTGTGAAGTTTTCACTTGCTATCATTTCCAGATGGTTAGTCTGTCTCTCTAACTCTTTTTCGCACAAGTTATAAACTTCTTCATCGTACTCTTTTAAAAAACTCATGGTGTCAAAATCCTTGTAAAAATTAAAAAATATATTTATTGTACTGAAAATATAATAATATTGTTCTGAATGGAGAGTCTGTTTTTTATTTATCAGGGTTTTGAGAGCTGTCCTTAAGTTTCTATGTGCAATAATGATGGAAAATTTCAATATAAAGGTGTTGCTATGAGAAAGTATGAAACGTATAGATGTAACAAATGTGGAAATATTGTAGAAATACAGGCAGTCGGAGGAGGAGAACTGCATTGTTGTGGCGTGGCAATGGAGATGATTACGCAAAATCTTACTTTAGTCAATCTTATGAAAGCGTTTGCCGGAGAATCTCAAGCCCGAAACAAATACGAATTTTATGCAAAAGTAGCACAAAAAGAAGGTTACCGAGATATAGCTGCCCATTTCCAAAGAGCGGCAAACAATGAAAAAGAGCATGCAAAATTAGAATTTGCCCTGCATAACAGACTCAAAAACAACAGTGAAGAGAGCTTTGGCAAGACAATGGAAAATCTTCAAGATGCCATTAATGGTGAGCATTATGAAAATTCTGATATGTATCCTGATTTTGCAAAAATTGCCAAAGAAGAGGGTGATAAAGAAGCAGCTGCACTATTTACGGCTATTGGCAAAGTGGAAATTGAGCATGAGAAAATGTATAAAATGCTTTTAGAACGTCTAACTTCCGGACATGAGTTTGAAAGTGATGAAGAAGAAGCATGGATATGTGAAGTGTGCGGGCATGTTCATTATGGAAAAAAACCACCGAAAAAATGTCCTGTGTGTAAACATCCGCAAGAGTATTTTTCAAGACTGCTTGAAATAAAATAGGTCCCAAAGAGGATGAAGGAAGTCTTAAAAGACTATCGCTTCATATACATACAGCGTTGCATCCTTGCAATGCTCGGGTGCAATTCCCGCTTTTTCAATGCAGCAGCTTCTGACAAACTGCTCTTTGTCCCATCCCATATCTGTTGCAACTTGCGGTAAATAGGTACCGTTTTTATTGCCGTATTCAATATATATTCCATGTTTGCCGACAATGACATCATCAACAGAATTGACTTTTTTTCTCGGTGTAAGCACTGAAATTTCAATCTCTATATTGTCAAGTTCTTCTTTTGTGACAGGGGTAAAACGGGTGTCATACCGTGAAGCGGAAATTGCCATATCTATAATGACTTGATAAAGAGGCTCATCCGGTTCAAATCGTCCTATACAGCCTCTGAGTCTGCCGTTTTCTTTAAGTGTGACAAAAGCACCGAGGTGCAGTTTGAATTTTGGAGGTACTTTCTCTTCATCGAGGGCAATTTTTCGGTTATGTATAACAGCTTCATAAAGCGCTGCTTTTGCTATCTCTTTGAGTGCTTTTTTTTCTTCGTTTGTGAGGTAAAATTCATCTGTGTCCATAATAAAACTCCTTTGTAGATATATTTTACATATCTTTTACAAACTAATACTACACTTTATATATGAAAAACAAGATAAAATTATTAAAACAAGAAATAGCAAAAGGGGTCATCGGTCATGAAAATATGATTGATGCTCTGCTTATCGGACTTATTACAAACGGACATATATTGCTTGAAGGGGTTCCCGGTCTTGCAAAAACAACGGCTGTCAATGCCTTGTCAAAAGCATTGAGCCTGGATTTTAAACGTGTGCAGTTTACTCCTGATTTACTGCCGTCAGACATTATCGGAGCAGAGATTTATGATGTCAAATCCGGAGAGTTTAAAATTAAACACGGTCCGGTTTTTACAAATTTGCTTTTGGCAGATGAAATAAACAGAGCGCCTGCAAAAGTACAATCGGCACTCTTGGAAGTCATGCAAGAGAGACAGGTTACAATTGGTGATGAAAGTTTTAAAATCGAACCTCCGTTTTTGGTGCTTGCAACACAAAATCCGATTGAGCAGGAGGGCGCGTATACTTTGCCCGAAGCGCAGTTAGACCGCTTTATGTTTAAAGTAATTGTCGGTTATAACACAGAAGATGAAGAGTATTTAATAGCACAAAAAGCTGCAAATGAGACTTTTGAAACCATTGAACCGGTTCTTTTGGCCAGTGAACTCGAAGAGATGAAAGAAGAGGTAAAGGCTGTTTATATCGAAGAGGAGTTGAGTACCTATATAGTAAGACTGATCTTTGCAACAAGAGATCCGAAAAAATACGGTCTTGAAGCGTTGGAACGATATATAGCTTTTGGAGCAAGTCCGCGTGCAACGATAAATATGCTCAAAGCCGTCAAAGCAAGAGCCTATTTAAGAGGGAATGATTTTGTCTCTCCTATAGATATTGCTCTGAGCATCAAAGATGTATTGCGACACCGTATCATTTTAAGTTATGACGCCATTGCAGAGGGGTTAAGCAGTGATGATATTATTCAAACAATCCTAGAATCTATAGAAATACCGTAACAGCATGCTGAAAACACTTTTGGAGTCCAATAAAAAACTTGTACTAATCCTTATCAAAACACAAAGAGAAGTCTTTAGTAAAATTGCAGGGGAAAATATTTCAAAAAAAAGAGGCGAGGGATATGATTTTCAAGAACTCAGAGAGTATGAAAGCGGAGATGATATAAGGCATATTGACTGGATTATAAGTGCAAAAACTACAAAACCCTATGTGAAAGTTTTTCATCAGCAAAAAGAACTCAATGTAGTGATTGTTCCGTTTTTATGCGGTTCTCTTCATTTTGGAACGAAAATACTGAAAAAAGATTTACTGACTCAGATTTGTGCATTACTCAGTTACAGCTGTGTCAAGCAAAACAATCCCTTTGAGAGCTATATCTGCAGTGATACACTCTTTTTGTGTACGCAAAAAACAAAACAGCTCTTTGCTGTGCGAAGACTGCTGGAAAAGGTTGAGAGTTTTGATGTCCTTGGAAAAACATTGGATTATTCGTATAGTACAGAGGCTCTTTACAGACAAATTCAAAGAAAGAGTATTCTGTTCTTAATCGGAGATTTTTTTGATACGCATGATTTAAATTTGATGGCATTGAGTCTGAAACATGAGCTTGTACTTATTATTGTCCGTGACCGTTTTGAAGAAAATCCTGCAGAACTGGGAGAGTTGCATATTACCGACCCGGCTTTGGGTATGAGTGCAGAGATAAGCCTTAACAAAAAAACGCTCCATTCCTATAGAAAAAAAATAGTACAAAATGATGAGATGCTGTATAAAAAACTGCAAACAGCAGGAGTCCGTTTTGTGAAAATTTACACAGATGAAGATCCGGCTGAAAAAATTATCGGTCTTATGGAGAAAACATGAATGAAATAAATGATATTTTTGCTCCTGTAACAGTACCGGACAACTCTTTGTATCTGTTAGTGTTTTTTATACTGCTTTTTTTTATACTGTTTTTTGCACTCTTTTATTTTTATAAAAAAAGAGTGCAAAAAAATAAAACAGACGAAACATGCTATTTGAAAATACTGCTGCATTCAAATTTTTATAATGTCAAACAAAGTGCCTATCTTTTTACCTATTACGGAAGAAAACTGGCAAAAACACAAGAGCAGAAAAAAGAGCTTGAGCATATAATTTCACAGCTTTTTCTCTATAAATACCAACAAAAATCTCTACAGATACCGCAAAAGCTCTCTCATGAAATAGAGAATTTTTTAGATACGCTAAGAGAATTCTATGCTTAATTCCTTTCATTTTACATATCCCTTTTTTTTGCTGCTGCTTCCTTTGTTTGTTTTGAGCACTTTGTTATTCAATCAGGAAAAAGAATCTTTCTATATGCCTCATTTTTTGCAACTGCTCTCGCATGTTAAGAAGAAACACTATGCAAGAGAAATTTTAAAATGGGCTATGATTACATGTATGACTGTTGCATTGAGCGATCCTGTTGCAGTGAAAAAAATAAAAGCAGTCAGGAGCAATGCCGTTGATATTGTGCTGGCACTTGATACCAGCGGTTCTATGAGTACTTATGGTTTTAATGAAAAAAATTACAAACAAAGCAGACTGGATGTGGTAAAAGAGGTCGTGAAAAGTTTTATAGATATGAGAAAGAGAGACAGAATAGGTTTGGTCATTTTTGGTACAACAGCCGCTATAGCCTCTCCTCTGAGTTTTGACAAAGAGGCGCAAAAAAATATCGTGGGCAAGATTGAAGTGGGGGTTATTGGAAAAAGCACAGCTTTGATTGATGCTCTCGTCTCCTCTGTAACGCTTTTGAAAAATGCAAAAAGTAAGTCAAAAATCATTATACTGTTGAGCGACGGAGAAGACTCTGCAAGTAAAATTCCGCTTGCATTTGCACTGAAACTGGCAAAAAAATACAGCATAAAAATTTATACGATAACCATAGACAAAAGTTACAGCAACATGATGAAGGTTATTGCCAGTAAAAACGGTGCACAAAACTTTGAAGTGCAAAATAAAAAAGATTTACTTAAAGTCTACAAACGCATTGATAGGCTGCAAAAAAGTGAACTCGAGTACAATACTTTAGATGTAGAAGAGCATATATATTTTTATTTTCTTCTGTTTTCGTTGTTATGCGCAATCTTGCTTGTAGCACATGTAAAAACGAGAGGGGTGTTGTAAATGTTCTTTTTATATGATTATGTGCTGTACCTCTTGGTTGTTCCTGCATTACTCTTTGTTTTCTCTTTTAAAAAGAGCAACAATATTCTTGAAACTGTTTTTTCTCAGGCAGTGATCAGACAACTCACATTACACCCTCAGTTAATACAAGCTTCCATGCGCTACAGATATTTTTTACTTGTCATATTTTTGATGATAATCGCACTTGCCCGTCCTGTATATCTGAAACAAAATACGGTGATCAAACAGATGAGTAGTTCGGCTGTTATTGCACTTGATGTCTCAGAATCTATGAACTCATCAGATATTTATCCGAGCCGTTTCACTTTAGCCAAAGAAAAACTTGTAAAACTCATCGAAAAAGCAGAGCATTTACATGCAGGGGTACTGCTGTTCGCTAAAAACAGCTATATGCTTTATCCTCTCAGTGAAGATACACAGGCTCTTGCCTATATGCTTAAAAACGCTCAGATAAAGCAAAAATTTGAGCCAAACACCAATCTCTTTGGAGTATTTGAGGCAAGTGAAAAAATGCTGCATACGGAAAAAACAAAAAATATAATTTTACTGAGTGACGGTGGTGAAGATGTCACAAGAGTGGATGAAACTGCATATATTAGAAAAAATCATCTAAGGCTGTATGTCATTGATTTTGCATCCAGGAAAAATAATGCCTTGAACAATATGGTGCAAAAGAGTCATGGGTATTATACAAAGTATCAATGGGGAGAGGGTGACATAGAAAAAATTCTCAATGCCATACAAAAGAGTTCGCAAAAGATATCTGCTGATGCATATGATATGAAACAGTATCAGGAACTGTTTATGTATCCTTTGGGGCTTGCACTGTTGATTCTCTATTTTGTTTTTATACTTGGCTTGAAAAAAAAGCATACAGTTAAACTGACAGTGTTGTTTGCTCTGATGCAGCTGACTTTTTTAAATACTCCTGTAAATGCGGGTGCTTTCGATTTTATTACACTGCAAAAAGCAAAGTCTTTTTATGCAACAAAGCAGTATGAGCAAGCGGTAGAATGTTATAAAAAGCTCAAGCCTACAAGCGCAGTTAATTATAATATTGCCAATGCTTTGTATAAAAAACATGAATATTTACAGGCAATAAAGTATTATAAAAAAGCACTCGGCAAAGATAAACTGTTCAATGCAAAAATTTATCACAATATCGGCAACTGTTATGTACAAAGAGGGAAACTGGAACTGGCAAAGTCTCAGTTTGAGCATTCTTTGCAACTGCATGTTTTTGATAAGACAAAAAAGAATTTACAGATAATTACACAGGAGCTTAAAAAAAGAAAAAAACTCAAAAAGATTTTCAGCAGAGGCACGGCAAAAGTATGTTTTAAAAACAGGCTTGAACAAATGAATAATGATTATAAAGTCAGTTCAAAATACAAGATAAAACTGCAAAAACTGGTTTTGTCAGAGGAAGAAAAATGGATAAAAATAATACAAAAACAAAAAACTCCTGTTTTCTTGCAAAAAATCCGGACAAAAAGGAGCAGCAGTGACAGTAAAAAACCTTGGTAGTATAATTTTTTTACTCTTTTGTATTCCTTTGGAACTGTATGCATGGGTACAAACAACTGCACCCAAAGAGATTGTCAAAACAGAAACTTTGGAGTTTCGCGTGGTTGCAAAAGGTTTTCATGTTACATTTCCAATGATAGAGTATATAGACGGGTATATCGTGCAAAATGTAAGAACTTTCCATGAGGCAACGCTGATTCATGCGAAAAAAGCAGACAAAGTGACTAAAATTTACTCTTTGGCACCGACCGAAGATGTTACATTACCTGCTTTTAGTATCAAAGTTGACGGCAAGGTTGAAAAGACACAGCCTTTACATGTAAAGGTGAAAAAACGCACACAAACACATTCACCGGATTATAGACTCAGTATGAACATCAGCAATATAACGCCGATGGCAGGAGAAAAGTTTCTGTTACATGTAAGGCTTGTCTGTAAAGATGATGTAGAAGACTATAGTGTTGAGACCCCCCGTTTTAATGATTTTGCATTGCAGGAAATCAGTGACAAAGAGTATAAAAACGATAAAGGCGAATGGGTCGAAGAGCTTCGCTATGAAATCATAGCCCAAAAAAGCGGTACTTTTGTTTTAAATCCCATAAAAGCTGCAATAGAACTCTCAAGCCCAAAATATGCAAAACGAAATATTTATTCTAATGCTCTGAACCTGGAAGTGAAAAAAATTCCAAATAATCTTACTGTTATGGGTTCTTATGAGCTTCATGCAAGTGTGAATGTCAAATATGTCCAAAAAAATCAGCCGGTACAATTCACACTCTCTCTGCAGGGCAAGGGCAATATCAATAATTTTGATGATATAAACATAAGTATAGCAGGTGCAACCGTATACGAAAAAAGTACAAAAAAACTGCACCAGGGAGAGGAAGAAATTTATCAAAAAAGTTTTGAAATTGTTTCGGATAAAAACTTTACAATTCCCTCTGTTTCTTTAGAATATTTTGACATCAAGGAGCAAAGAGTAAAAGAGATAACAACACAGGCTTTTGCGATACATGTGGAAGATGCTGTGTTTGAAGATACAACAAAAAAGAAGGAAAGGACAACTATGATGGAAAAAGCAGTTTATTTTTTGTCGGGAGTATTTGCAGCACTGTTTTTAGTTTACCTGTATCGGGTACTGAAAAATACTACAAGAACGGACAAAGAAAAAAGGATCAAAAAAGAGTTGCAGAGTATTGGGGATAAAGAGAAATTTTTGAAAAAAGTTGTACCTTATTTGGGAAAAAACAGATCACTGGACAGATTACTGTATACTCTTGAAAATGTAGAAAATGCTGAATTTAAGCAATTGAAAAAAGAGATAATCAGATATATCTGTGAAGAAGATATTTTATAGCAACATTATGTTGCTATAAAACTAGTTTAAGTTCGGTTTAGGAGTTTTATCTGTTGAAGCAGGAAGCATAGGCATCATCATATGCGGTTTTTTCCCTGTTAATGAACCTAAGAATGCTTCAATAGACTCAGCCTGTTTGTCCGTAATTTTCATTCCAAGTTGAATACGCCCCATCTCTTTGATAGCATCTTTTAAGTTCCAAATCATACCATTGTGAAAGTAAGGTGCAGTCTCAGTAATGTTTCTGAGTGTCGGTACTTTTACCATGCCGTTTTTGTCACCTTTAAAGTCACCTGTATTCATGTATTTGTATGTTGCTGCCACATTCAATACATTCATTTCACCGCCAAGTGCTACACCGTTATGACAAGATGCACAACCAACTTGAATGAAAGTTTTCAGACCCTCTTTTTGCTTTGGTGTCATTGCTTCTTTGTAACCATTCATAAATGCATCAAACGGTGCCGGTGTTACAAGTGTACGTTCAAAATTTGCAATAGTGTCCGTAATTTTTTCAAAAGTAATTTTTACGTTGTCACCGTATGCTTTTTTAAATGCTTTTACATATTCCGGCATAGATTTGACTACTTCTTCTATATGTCCTTTTGTTGCTGCCATTTCAGGATGGGCAAGTGCCGGTCCCTGTGCCTGCTCTTCCAAATCTTTTGCCCGTCCGTCCCAAAACTGAGAACCGAAAAACACTGCATTGTAAACTGTCGGTGCATTTAAGTGATGCGGATTGTGTCTCCACATATGTCCTGTTGAAGGACCTACGCCGTCATCTCCACCTTCCATTAAATTATGGCATGTGTTACATGAAATAAGACCACTGCGTGAAAGACGCGGATCCATATAAAGCTTTTCACCGAGTTTTACTTTTGCTTTTGTGATAGGATTTTTCGGATTGTCTATCAGTTTTAAAAGTTCAGTTTGTGAACTTGGAATTGGCATAAGGCCTGCGTTTTTTGCATCTTGAACCAATGATGATGCCATTAACGAAGCGGCTGTTAATGCTAGTGCTGCGATTTTTTTCATTTTGTCTTCCTTCTAAATATTTATAGGTGTAGTATAACAGAACTAATCTTAAAGGAAAATAATTATCATTTAAAAAAATTTATGGAATTTATCTTTCAAACTGGAACAGGAGTGACAAAAAGCAGCAACAGTCGGCACTGAAGTACCGATTCCGGAAAGAGAGTGTTGTTTGGAAAAGGGGCTTCAAAAGCATTTTTGGTATTTTTCAGGTCTGAAACAGCGATTTCGGGAAGAGAGTGTTGTTTGGAACCCGTACTTCAGTGCGGGCTTTGGGTATTAAAAGACTACATCCAAGGTTAAAACCCGGATTCGGAAAAAATATCAGTTTTTTTAACTTATTAAAGGAATTGATTCTTCAGATTTAATGAAATCCAATGCTGCCTGTACAGCATTGATATAACTCAGTGTTTTTGCTTTATTTTTGTAGGCGATGTCAAAAGCAGTTCCATGATCGACTGATGTGCGTATGATGGGCAGGTTAAGTGAAATATTAACACTTTCGTCAAAATAGAGTGCTTTGAGCGGAGCAAGTCCCTGGTCGTGATACATTGCTGCAAAATAGTTGTAGTTGTTGCGGCAGTAGGGTGCAAAGGCCACATCAGGCACCATTGGACCGACAAACTGTTCAAAGCCTATTTTTTTGTTGGCACTTTTTATTGCCTTCGTGATTATAAGCTCTTCATGCCCCAAAACACCGTTGTCTCCAGCATGCGGATTAAGACCGAGCACGGCTACAGGGGCTTTTGGAATTGTATTGTGCATATCCAAAAAGAACTGTTTGAGTTTTTTGTATTTTATACTTTTTGCAACATCTTTGAGTGGAATGTGTTCTGTAAAAAGTGCCACATACATTTTATGGCATCCTAGCATCATAATGGCTTCTTTGCCAAAGTGTTTGCGTAAGAGGTCTGTATGTCCTTTATACTCAAGTCCTGCCTGCATCCAGGCTTCTTTATGTATCGGTAAGGTTACAACGGCTTTGGCTTTTTTTTCTTCACACAAACGCACGGCAGCCATAAAAGAATCATAGGCGTACAAACCGCTCTTGGCAGCTACTTTTCCCGGCTGCAGAGCAAAATCTCCCGCAACTTCATAAAGTGTGAAATCATCAGGGATGCTTACATGTAACAGTGCAGAGGCTTTTTGCAAGATATTTTTATTGATGCAGTAAACCGGATGGCATATTTTAGCAATCTCTTCATGTGCTTTGAGTGCTATCTCCAGTCCGACACCGTTTACATCACCGACACTTACGGCTATTGTTGGTTTATTCATCGCCTTGTAACTCTTTTCATCTCTTGTATCGCTTCACGTAATCCGGTAAAAACACTGCGGGCGATAATGCTTTGTCCGATGTTCAACTCTGTAATCTCCTGAATCTGCATGATTTCATCTACATTATGATAATTGAGTCCATGGCCTGCTGCTACTTCGAGACCAAGTTCTTTTGCATATCTTGCAGAGAGTTTTAACTCTTCGAGGGCAGTTTCCAGTCTGTCACTGAGTTCATATCTTGGAAATTCAAGTTCTTTTACAGAGTGATTTGATTTTGGCAAAGAGGAGTGAAGCATCGCAAAAAGATTTGCAAAAAGTCCGGTGTGAAGTTCGACCATCTCGGCTCCGAGCTTTTTTGACTGTTCTATCGCATCTGTAGAGGGGTCAACAAACAGCGAAACAGGAATGATGGCGTCATGGAGTTGCTCAATTGCATAGGATATTTCATTTTCATAGGCAAAAACATCAAGTCCGCCTTCTGTGGTAACTTCTTCTCTTTTTTCAGGAACCAAGGTTGCACGATGAGGCCTGACCTTACTGACAATGTCGAGTATTTTTTTATTAATCGAACATTCCAAATTAACAGGCACCTTCGAAAACTGCAAAATATTTGTAACATCATTGTCCTGAATATGTCTTCTGTCTTCTCGTAAGTGTATAGTAATCTGATCAGCACCGCTTTCACAGGCGACGTAAAGTGCCTGCAAAATATCAGGGTCATTTACCTGCCTGGCTTCTCGTAAAACTGCTACATGATCAATGTTTACACCAAGTTTCATTTGTTTCCTTTTGTTTTTTCTTTTACTGATTTATAAAATTCAAGATACTTTTCTTCCAAATTCTCATAGTTGATGATTTCGCCTATATGGACTTCAACAGTGTAAGGTTCATTGTAAGGGGCATTTTTAAATACCTTTTCAAGTTTGTCATTGATATATACAGGAACTATGTCAAGGTTGTTTGCTTTGGCTATTTTTGAAGCACCGCTTTGAAATTGTTTAATGCCTTCTCCATTGTATCTCTCACCTTCTGGAAAGATGTAAATATTTAAGTCATCAACTTTGGCAAGTGTTCTTTTGATGGTCTTAAAAAAGCGTACGAGTCCTTTTTTGTTTTCCAAATCTACAGGAATACATCCGCTGTATTGAAAAAATTTGCCATATATCGGGTCTTCAAAAAGTTCCTGTTTTGCTATCCAGGCACCACTTTTGCTGTATCTTGAAAAAATATTTTCCATCACGAGAATATCAAGCAGAGAACGGTGGTTGATTGCATAAAGAATTTTGTCTTTGTTTGGAAGTTTGCCTACAGGTTTTACTTTGATATTCAAAAAGTCCAAAACCTTGTTTGAATACTCCTGTCTTGCTTTTGAGAGTTCCTGATAGGCATATTTTTGTGTGATAAACGGATGAAAATAGGTTTGTTTGAAAATTTTTATATATTTGAAGCCAAGCTCAATCATAAAAATAAATTTTCCTAAATCTTTTAGCATGAGGTGCCCTTTCATTGAAAAAGAAAATTATAGCTAAAAATATACAACCCTTTTGTAACACGCCTACGCATTGTCTTTTTTTAAGGTCATCTCTGTTTCCATGATTCTGATTTCATCATTGGCAGAAATACGTATGTCAGCATCTGCTTTGAGTTTCTGTTTGTCAATTTTTTTCGGATAGTCAAAATGGTTTAATATATGTTTGATGGTATTTATACGGGCTTTTTTCTTGTTATCGGAACGAATGATTGTCCAGGGTGCATAGTCTGTATGAGATGCTAAGAGCATAGAATATTTCGCTATGGTGTATTTGTCCCATAAATCTTGTGATTTTTCATCCACCGGTGAGAGTTTGTACTGTTTGAGCGGGTCTGTTTTTCTCTTTTCAAAACGTCTTTTCTGTTCGGCTTTTGAAACAGAAAAATAGAATTTAAAAATTTTTATATTGGAATTGACAAGCATCTTTTCAAATTCGGGAACTTCATGTAAAAACTCTTTATGCTCCTCTTGTGTACAAAAGCCCATAACAGGCTCAACACCTGCACGGTTATAGTAACTTCTGTCAAAAAGGACTATCTCTCCGGCTGATGGCAGGTGTTGGACATATCTTTGAAAATACCACTGTGTTCTCTCTTTGTCACTGGGCTTGTCAAGGGCTACTACTCTTGCACCACGAGGATTGAGATGTTCTGTAATACGTTTGATAGTCCCGCCTTTTCCCGCAGCATCACGACCTTCAAAAATCATTAAAACCTTCTGTCCTGTCTCTTTGACATGGTTTTGCATTTTTAAGAGTTCTATCTGTAAATCTTTGAGTTCACTTTCATATCGCAGGACTTCATCTTTTACCCAGACGGCAACACGTTTCTTATGAGGGTCTTTGCCTCTTTTGTCCTCAGTGTCTTTCTCTTTTGTTTTATTTTTTCTTCTGTCTTCATGTACAATATCTTTTAAATCAGTACCTTCTTTTATCTCATCTTCGAGCATAGTTCTTTCATGTCCCATCTTTTTATCCTTTGATTTATTATAATCACTTTCACCTTAACATAAATTTTGTTCTATGTTATAATGGTACAAGAAGGTATGAAAAGATGGATGTAAGTATTGAATCAGCATTTAAAAATTTTTTGGAAATTGATTTTAAAAAAATAAAAAAATACAAAAAAGCTGTGCTTGCAAAAAAAAAGACCGAACCCCTGCATCAAATGCGTGTCTCTTTGAGAAGGATGCGCTCTGTATTGTTTACTTTTCAATCCGTAATACCAAAAAAAATTACAAAAAAAATTGACATAAAAATTGCAACCGTGGCCTCTTATTGCAACAGAGCCCGTGATATTGATGTTTACATGGAAACATACTTGAAAAAAGAGACATTGTCTTCTACAGAATCGCTGCTTTATAAAATTGTTGTCCACTACAGAGAAAAAGAGTATAAAAAGATTCAAAAGTATTTAAAGTCTCACAAATATAAAAAGCTTATAAGAGAACTAAGAAGATGGATACAAACAAAAAAATGGCGAAAAAAGCTTAAAAAAAAGGAGTTGTCCGCCCTGGAAAAAAACATTATTCCTTTTGCCGAAAATTTTTTAAAAAGCTATACAAATGAAATAATTTTATACGGTTCCACAACAGGGGCTGTCCTGGAAGATGAACAGGCACACAAATTACGAATTAAATTAAAAAAACTGCGATATGCCACAGAGCTGTTTTCCGCTTATCTGCAAAATAAAGATACTTTCAGAAACACACTCAAAGAACTACAGGATATTTTAGGAAAACTTCATGATATATATGTAACAAAAGAGTTGCACAAAGTTTTTCTGCAATCCCAAAAAAACAAAAAACTTTTTACCTTTACAAAACAACTTGAAGCAGAGAATACAAAGAGGAAAAAAAAGCTTAAAGAAGCTTTTTTTCTAAAGTGGAAAGAGTTTAGAAAGATTGCTCAACAAGTTGATTAATCTTATCCACATCCTGTGTATTTGCAAAACAGCTTTTCTCTCCGCATATCATGAAATCATCCGTTTCACTTCTTTTTAACAGTGTGAACGGATATTTTATTTTTGCCAGTTTGTACGCGTAGTTGTAAATGTTTTGTTCGCTTGTTTTTATAACTCTGTCTCCTTTGACATATCGTAAAGCCTGTATAAGCATAGAGGGGTAGTAAATTGGCTTACGCCCGAGTTCATAAGAGTTGTATTCCATTGTTTTAAAGGCAAAATGGGTATATTTTTCATCTTCAAGAAGTGTTCCGAGGGTTTGTAGAACATCTATCATAATACTGACGGAACTTGTATATGTTGTATCCGTAATTTCTGCTTTTACAGCAAATTCGCCGCTACTGAAGTTCCACAGTCCTTTGTCGTAAAACTCTTCCAGTGCTTTGTTGACAAACCGTTGGGCATGTATAAGATACATTTCATTTTGTGTGTATTTAAAAGCGCTGAGAAGTGCCTGTGAGAGAAATGCATAATCTTCCAAAAAAGCTTCAACTTTTGGCTTTTTGTGTATAAGTGTCGTATGATACAGTTTTTCATCAATAAAGAGTGTTTCAAGAAGCTTATCAAGGCTTTTTATGGCTTTTTCTTTGTACTTGCTATCAACAGTTCCAAGTAAAAATAAAGCATTTATCATCATACCCGACCATGATGTCTGTACTTTTTTGTCTGTAAAAGGGTAGTCTCTTTTTTGTCGAATTTTTTGCAGAAGCGGTTTTACATTACTGAACCATGCAGGAATCTCTTCTTCAAAACGAATGATATTTTTGCCTTCAAAATTTCCGTGATGCGTAACATGCATCGTTTCACACATCTCTTTTGCATTTTCATATCCATTTTGAACAAGAAGCATATAAACTTCATCATAGGTATAAACAAAGTAGCTTCCCTCTCCCTCCTCACTGTCGGCATCACTTGCACTGTAAAAAAGTCCATCTTCACTCATAAAGTTGTACCAGAAGTCTGCTGTCTCTTTTGCAATATGCAAATATGTTTTATCCTCATATAGCAAATAGGCTTTTGTGTAGACACCACAGAGCAGGGCATTGTCATAGAGCATCTTTTCAAAATGCGGCACAAGCCATTTTTCATCTACACTGTAACGGCAAAAGCCTCCGTCTACAAGGTCATACATACCGCCTTTAATCATGTTTTTGAGTGTATTTGTCAGCATTGTTTTTGCATCGGCATCATTGTAGAGTCTTGCAACAACAAGCAGGGCATCAAGAGTGGAAGCACGTGGAAATTTCGGTTTATCTGAAAAACCGCCGTTTTGTGCGTCATAATTGTTTTTGGCTTGGAGCAGAAAATTTTTATAAAACTCCTCTTTTAACACAGTCGCTTCTTTTGGATGCTCTTTTTGACCCAAAAAGCCTTCTATCTCATTGGCATTTTCAAAGAGTTTGGGATCCCCCTCTTTTACTTTTCTTGCTATAAGTTGTGTAATCTCTTTAAAACCCATGCCTTCTATGCTGCCAGAATTTGATTCAGGCGGTATGTAAGTGGCGGCAAAAAAGGGTTTGTTCTGTGGTGTACAAAATATACTTGTCGGCCATCCTCCGGCGCGACGATTCAAAAGCATATATACTTCCTGATAATATTTGTCTATATCCGGACGCTCTTCTCTGTCTACTTTTATAGAGATGAAACTTTCATTTAAAATATCCGCACACTCTTTGTCTTCAAATACTTTTTCTTCCATTACATGGCACCAGTGACAGGAACTGTAGCCTATGCTGATGAAAATTGCTTTGTTTTGGGCCTCAGCCTGAACAAAAGCCTCCTCACACCACGGCCACCAGTCTACGGGATTGTCTTTGTGCTGCTGCAGGTATGGAGAATCTTCGTTTGCTAATCTGTTTGACATAGTTTGTAACCTCTTGTATTTTATAGGGTCAATGCCATTAAGTTAAGCAATTTTTTCGGAACCCGTACTTTAGTGCGGGCTTTGTGTCTTTCAAAACTAAAGCCTAGGGTAAAACCTGGGTTCCAAGAAAACATCAAACTTATTTCTTAACTTAATGGCATTGATTTTGTATGGTAGGGTATGAAAAAAGGGCTGATGCTTTGCTTAAGCGTGTAATTTACACAACTTGTATAAAAACATGATACAATAGTGTTGAATTTAGTGAATAGAGTATTGTATGAAAAAAATCTATATAGCCGGACCTGATGTTTTTGAGCCTGATTCTATTGCAATTGGAAAAAATTTAGTGCAAATGTGCCAAAAATATGGATATGAAGGTCTCTACCCGCTTGACAACATTGTTGATTTTTCACAGCAAAAACATAAAATTGCACAGGATATATTTGATGCAAATATTGCAATGATACAAGAGGCTGACATAGTGATAGCCAACTTAAATCCTTTTCGCGGGAAAGAGCCTGACAGCGGAACTGTTTTTGAGTGCGGATATGCCTATGGACTCAAAAAAGAGGTATACGGATACTTAAGTCCTGCCTGTAATTATATTGACAGATTTACAGAAGATGAAAGATTTGCAAAAGAGGGATCTTTTTACGATTTGGATGCAAGAGTGATAGAAGATTTTGATTATCCGCTTAATCTAATGCTCTCCTGTTCTACAAAAATTATAGAAGGCAGTTTTGAAACAGTTTTAAAATTTTTAAAAGGCAGAGAATGAGATTTTTCCTATTGATACTCTTCTTTTTATGTGGTTTCACAGAAGCCGATACAAACCGAGGACATGCTGCAGATGCCTTGGAAAAAGTCTCTTTGCAACTCCACTGGAAATATCAGTTTGAGTTTGCGGGGTTTATTGCCGCCAAAGAAAAGGGATTTTACCGTGATGCCGGTCTGGATGTGGAGATCAAAGAGTACAGGACGGGGATGGATGTCGTTGATGAGGTTCTCTCACAAAGAGCAAATTACGGTATTTACAACTCTTCTATTTTACTGGAGTATCTGCAGGGAAAACCCCTGATTCTGTTGGCGTCATTTTTTAAGCGTTCCGCACTTGTATTGATTACACAGCCTTCTATCCATTCTCCCAAAGATCTGATCGGCAAAACAGTGATGTCTTCGCTTGTTGATGATTTCAGGCTTAATTTTAAACCTTATTTGGATGGATACGGCGTAAAGATAAGTGATCTTAAAATGGTTCCGCAAACATACCGTGTGGATGAGTTTGCAAAAGGTGAAGTCGATGCTATGACGGCCTTTATTTCCGATCAGCCTCACAAACTTGACAAACTCGGTGTAAAATATAATATTCTGGATCCCTCAAATGATAACCTCTTTGTCTTGCAGGAGGAACTCTTTACCTCCGCTGCTGAACTGAAAAACCATCCCTACCGGGTGCATGCTTTTAAAAAAGCTTCCATAAAAGGCTGGGAATATGCTCTCTCGCACAGAAAAGAGATTGCCAAAATTATTCATGAAAAATATGCGCCACAGCTGGACACAGAGACATTGGAATATGAAGCAGAAACAATCAACAAACTGATATTGCCTTTTATATATGACATAGGTTCCATAGACAGAAACTTCCTGCATAAACAGATGCAGCTTTTTAAAAATGATTTTCATGTGGGTGCGGGAAAAACACTGGATGATTTTATTGTAAAGCCCGGGATAAACGGACTTGCATTGACAGATGAGGAACAAAGATATATAGAGTTGCATAAAAAGATATCTTTGTGTGTAAATTATGATTTTTTTCCGATTGACGGATTTAAAGACGGCAGACACATTGGTATTATGGCTGATGTGTTTGCAATGATTGGCAATAAAACAGGTTTTGAGTTTATTCCTGTAGAATCACACTCAGAAGAAGAGTTGTTCCAAAAACTGCAAGAAAAAAAATGCAAACTACTTGCAGTCGTGGCAACGAATAACAGGTATTTTACTACTGTCAGACCGACAAAACCTTTCAGCAGTACCCATTTCACATTGTTAAGCAGGCTTGACAAATCCTTTGTTGAAAACCCTCTGTTTTTAAAAGGAAAGTTGTTGCTGGTGCAAAAAAACTCATTTAAAAATTATTTAAACTATCTGTATCCCTATTTAAATATTGAAGTGGAAGAGAATAAAAATACAATGGTGAAAAAAGTGCTCGACGGCAGAGCCTATGCTATTGCATCCATAGATGAACAGGCGGACTATTTTATTGACAAATATGGATACGGAAAGCTGAAGATCAATGGATTCCTGGCAAAAGAGAGGCTGCTGCATGGCAGTATCGGTGTGCAAAAGGATGAACCGGTCTTGTACTCAATTATGCAAAAAGTTTTGAAGAGTCTTTCCAAAGAGAAGATAGAAGCAATAAAAAACAGCTGGAGACTCACGCGGTATCATGAAAGAGTTGATTACTTTCTTTTATGGATGGTTTTAGGGGTTGTTGCAATCATTTTTTTTATTATGATTTACTATCAAAGAAAATTGAAAAACTTCAATGCGGCACTTGAACAAAGAGTGCAGCAAAAAACAAAAGAACTGCAGGAGACAAATGAAATTTTAAAACACAAAGTACAGGAAAAAGCAAAAGAACTGATAAAAAAAGATGAAATTCTGACTGCACAGTCAAAACAGGCTGTAATGGGAGAAATGATCAGTATGATTGCCCATCAGTGGCGCCAGCCCCTAAATACAATTACACTTCAAATCTCAAATTTACAGTTAAAATATCTTATGGGACAACAAATTTCCAAAGAGGATATTATGCAGACTTTGGAAGATATCAGTGATTCTGTTGTGTATCTTTCAGATACGATTGAGGATTTCAAGACATATTTTCGCCCAAACAAAGCTCCTCAAGAGACTGACATGAGAGGATTGCTCAAAAAAGCAATAAAATTTGTTGAGCCAAGACTCAAGTCAAATAAAATTAAGCTCCAAACAGAATGTGATTCTGAGTTGTATGCAAATGTATATGCAAATGAACTGATACAGGTTTTACTGAATCTGTTAAACAATGCCATTGAAGCATACGAAAATAAAAAAACAGAAGATAAGATTATAAAGCTTACATGTAAACAGAGCGGTCCGAAGATTCAGATTGATGTGACTGACAAAGCGGGAGGTATAAGAAAAGAACACTTGTCCAAATTGTTTGAACCCTATTTTTCTACCAAAGGCAAAAACGGAACAGGCCTTGGACTGTACATGTCAAAAATGATTATAGAAAAACAGTTTGGAGGGAGTATCAGTGTGGAAAGTTCAATGTTTGGTACAACTTTTACCATAGTCATACCAAAAGATGTACAAAAATAATATTTAGATTTGTTTTCTTTTTACCATTGCCAAAACCATCGGGAGGTTGAGCCCGTCGTTATGGTATCCTTCATCTCTGCATGATTCACATTTGTCACCCATAGGGCATATGTCGTTTTGCAGGAGTTCTTGGAGGGTTGTGAAATTATTCTCTTTTATACAATCAGCTATATCTTTTAGAGTCAGCGAATTGCATACACATATTTCAGTATCTAAATCTATCATGTTTTTAAAAACCTTTTTCTTTGATATGGAATTATAATATATTTTTATTAACACAAATTTTATATTTATGAGATACAATTACATAAAGAATACATACAAAAATGTAATATTTTCCTAAAAGGACAGATATATGAAACTGTTGAATAAAATATTTTTAATTTTGACTTTTAGCCTCGGCTTGCTTCATGCAAGCGCTTTTTTAATGCCGGACCAGGCATTTAAACCTTATGCCAAAGTCAATGACACAATGCAGATAGAAACAGGTGTGAAAATTGCCAAAGATATTTATCTGTATGTTGATAAATTAAAAATTGAACTGATTGATGCAAAAGGTTTGTCCATACAAAGCATCACAAAGCCTGCTGCATCTGAGCACCAGGGCGACAAAGTTTATATCAAGTCACCGAATTTTATTGTTACATTGAAAAAAGATGCTTCCTTGAAAGGGATGCAAACAATAAAATTAAAAATCTCTTACCAGGGATGTTCGGAGCAGGGCTTGTGTTATGAACCAAGTACAAAAGAGTTTACACTCACTGTGGATACAGACAAACTCTCTTCAACAAACGATGCGTTAGGTACAAAAACAGAAAAAAAATCAGAGACTGACTCTATAGCAGATACGATAAAATCAAGCAGTTTTTTTGTTATTTTGGCAACTTTTTTCGGGTTTGGCGTGTTACTCTCTTTGACGCCTTGTGTATTTCCTATGATTCCTATAATTTCCGGTGTGATAATTTCTCAGGGTGAAGGACTTACGACAAAAAAAGCTTTTGCCCTCTCTTTGGTTTATGTACTTGCAATGGCTGTTGCCTATACAATTGCAGGTGTTTTAGCAGGAGTCTTTGGAGCTAATCTGCAAGCAGCATTGCAAAATCCCTGGGTTGTCTACTCTTTTGCAGGTATCTTTGTTGCTCTTGCTGCAAGTATGTTTGGTTTTTATGAATTGAAACTTCCTGATGCACTTGTAACCAAAGTAAGTACAAATACAAATCGTAACGGTTTTATAGGTGTAGCCATTATGGGATTTCTCTCAGCACTTATTGTCGGTCCCTGTGTTGCTGCTCCTTTGGCAGGTGCTTTGGTATACATAGGACAAACGGGTGATGCACTCTTAGGCGGGGCTGCACTTTTTAGTATGAGTATAGGAATGGGTGTTTTACTTGTTTTAGTCGGTGTAAGTGCCGGTAAGTTTATGCCTAAACCTGGTCCGTGGATGGTTATGGTCAATGAAATTTTTGGCGCATTAATGTTGGGTGTTGCTATTTGGATGCTTGAAAAAGTACTGCCGTCATCTGTTACTACTTTGATGTATGCAATTGTCGGAATAGGATTCAGTGTTCATTTTGGAGCCTTTGACAAAGACGGACACAGTTTCAAGCGGAGTCTGTCTTTGCTCTTGTTTCTCTACTCTTTGGCACTTTTCATGAGTGTTTTAGCAGGCGCACCAAGTATAAAACAGCCGCTTGGATTTTTAAAATCACAGGCTGCAGGTACAGTGCTTCCTGCAAATGAGAAAAAGTTGACATTTACAAAGGTAACCTCATTGGATGAGCTCAATGCTTTGTTGAAAAAAAACAGAAGTAAAAAAATAATGCTTGATTTTGCAGCTGACTGGTGTACGGCATGTAAAGAACTTGAAGAGGTGACTTTTGCAGATCCGAGAGTAAAAGAAAAATTAAGTGAATATGTTCTGATTCGTGCTGACGTTACGGCAAACGGAGCAAAAGAAAAGGCACTCTCTAAGGCATATGGTGTTTTTGGTCCTCCTGTGATGATCTTTTTTGACAAAGATTTAAATGTAGAGAAATCCAAAACAATTGTAGGATTTATAGAACCGGAAGCGTTCTTAAAACATCTTCAGTAATTTGGACTAAAGAATAGAGGCGGAGTTTATTTGTTAAAAAAAATAGTAATCTTTTTTGGGGGCATTATACTGATCACATTGCTTCTGAGCTTATACTACAAAAATGAAGTCAAAGAAGAAAAAATTTACCATATTATGGATCAAATGCGGCTGACACTTGACTCACAGCTCAAATCTCATGAAATGGATGATCTGAAAATTGCGCTGCTCCTTTCAAAAAATGAAGCACTTGTCAATGCCCTGGAAAATGATGATGAAGATCTGGGCTATAAAATTTTAGAAGATATTACACAGAATATTGAAAAAAACACCGGTATGCATATACGTGCCCAGGTCATTACAAAAGAGCTGAATATCTTTGCAAGAAGCTGGGATGACATTTATGCCGGTATGCCGATAGGTGACTACAGACTGGATCTGCAATATTTCTATACGCATACAAACCCCCGTACCTCTGTAGAAATCGGACGCCGTCTGGGTATAAAGGCAACAGTGCCTGTATATAAAAACGGTAACTTTTTGGGCTTTGTGGAAGTCATCTCTTTTTTTAAATCTATAACAGACTTTTTCAGCTCCATGGGTGTTGATTTGTATGTGTTACTCGATGTAAAACACACAGATACTGCAGTTTTGATGATGCAAAACCTGACAATTGACAATTATGTTCTGGCAAACAGAAACTATAATTATGCACATATTCAAACCCTCAACCATATTGATTTTAAAGAACTGAAGCTTAACGGTGTTGTTTATGCAGATGAAAAATATATTTTTTATGAAAATATGAAAGACGGAAGTGGTACAATAATAGGAGCTTTTGTCTTTGTACTGCCAAAAAGATATTTGGATTATTTTAGAAATCCGGAAGATGATATCTCTTTTTTAATTAATGTTACAAGAAGCGGACTGTATGATGTTGTCAAAGAAAAAAAATATCAAAACAACATATATAAAGACTACAGTGCCAAATCAATGGTCTATCTGCAGGATGTAATAGACAAAGAAGAGAGACAGCTGTTTTTTGACGAAGCCTATGAAAAGTTTGATAAATACTCCAAAGACGAGTTGATTCAAATGATGCTTAACAGAAAAATTGTAAAAAAAATAGACGGGAAAATTAAATGAAAATTTTACTTTTGGAAGATGAATACTCTTTGCGTATCAGCGTAGAAGAATTTTTGAGTGATCTTGGATATGAAGTAGACGGGATTACGGATGGACTTGAAGCATATGATGCTGTTTATGATAAAAGTTATGATCTGCTTCTTTTGGATGTAAATGTTCCCTCTTTGAACGGTTTTGAACTTTTAAAAAAACTGCGTGCAGATGAAATTACAACACCTGCCATATTTCTAACATCAATGACGGATGTTGATGATTTAAAAGAGGGTTACAAAAGAGGGTGCTGTGACTATATCCGCAAGCCGTTTGATCTCGAAGAGCTTGAACTGCGTATAGATCAGGCAATTGCAAGTCATTTGCAAAATGACGGTAACAGTGTAGAACTCGGCTGTGGTCTGGTGTATGATTTGAAAAAAAGCAAACTGACGAAAGATGATGAAGAGATTGTACTGAGAAAAACAGAAAAAGATTTGCTTGAAGTGCTTATCAAGCATAAAAACTCTATAGTTTCTACAGAAATGTTTCAAGATGAAGTATGGGGAGAGTATGTGGAACCGGCTACAATACGAGTTCAGCTCAACAATCTTAAAAAGAAACTTCCACAGGCAGTCATACAAAACAGACGCGGTTTAGGGTACATTATTGAAAGATAATAAATATTCGGCAAAATATGCGCTTATTTATACTTTTTTGGTTTCCGGCATACTGCTGACGCCTCTGTTTTTTTATTTCGTCTATATGAAAAACATCCATTCTATTCAAAATGAACTTTTTTTAAAAGAAAAGTCTCTTTTGGTGGTAAAAGCGATGGAAGAATTTAACCAGGATGATGAATATTTTGAGTACCCAAGGTTTAAAACATTTCAGTCAGGTCTTTATGACGAAGGTTTTCATCCGATTTTTACCTTGATTGACACTCCGATCAATTATTTTAAAGAGGGATATTATTTAGAAGGCAACAACGCCTACCTCATTGTAACCTTGCCCAAAGAGAGATATTTCGGTGCGAGATATCTTATACTGAAAAATGAAATCTCCTTTGCACCTGTGTATGAAAAAGTGTTTATTATCCTTTTTACCATTGTTGTCTTCGTCTTTATACTGAGTCTCTTTTTTCTAGGCAGTTTCGCCAAACCTTTTCAAAGAATAAACAAGCAGCTGGACAACTTTATAAAAGACTCCATGCATGAAATAAATACACCCCTCTCTATCATTAATGTAAATATTGATCTTTACAACAGAAAATATGAACAAAACAAATATATGCAGAGAATGAAAGCTGCCGCAAAAGTACTCTCTAATATCTACAATGATATGGACTATCTTATAAAATATGAACGCTTGCATCATGAAAAAAAAGATATAGATCTTGCCGAGTTTTTAAAAGAACGTATAGAGTATTTTAATGAAGTTGCCAAAATGAAAAATATTCAGATCAATGCATCAATACAGGAGTGCGGAATGGTATATATGAATGACAAAGAACTGCAGCGTCTCATAGACAACAATATATCCAATGCCATAAAATACTCGTATGAAAATTCAAATATTGATATTACTCTTTTTAGGAAAAATGAAAAATGCCATTTGAGTTTTAAAGACTATGGTGTAGGCATTGAAAAAGTTGAAAAGATATTTAGCCGATATTACAGAGAAGACAGCAGCAAAGGCGGTTTTGGAATAGGGCTCAATATAGTAAAAGCAATCATAGACAAAGAAAATATAGAACTTAAAATAGAGTCACTTCCGAAGCAGGGAAGTCTGTTTATCTACACATTTCCTAAAAAAAAGACAAATTAAATATAAATAAAACTGATTTTACATAAATTTTACATTTAGTAGTTACACTTACTCCATAAAACAAATAGGAGGAACGAGAATGAAGAAAACTGTTATGATGTCATTACTTGTGGGTGTTTCATTATTTGCTACTGATTATAGCAAAGTAATAACACATCCGGATGCGAGTAAGATGATAGAAAAAGATTTGTTAGCACCACCAAAAGTATATAGTATGCCAGCCGGTTGTGTAACAACTGACCCTGATGCAATAGCAAGAGGTGCATATATTTTCCATAATTTAAACGGAAAGAAGGCAAAGAAAAACCCGCCAAAAGGTTTGTCTAGAAAAACGAAAGACGGAAAAGTCAAGCAATACGGAAACTGTGTTGCCTGCCATAATATAGAAGGTGCTAAAGGTGCTGGTAATATAGGTCCTGATTTAACTGACTATAGAGAAAACTTTATAGAGAGTGGTGCAAGAGACAACCAGTTTGTTTTTCAAAAAATAGCTGATGCCCGTATTGACAATCCGGATACTCATATGACAATTAACTTAACAACCAAGTTATTCACTCCAAGAGAAATATGTGATATTACTTCATATATTGTTGCTCCAAAATAATTATAAGGAATTTAAACTATGCAAAGAAGAGATTTTTTCAAAAAACTAGGAACAGTAGCTGTGGTATCAGCTGTTATGCCAGCGATGAGTTTTGCCGGTGGTTCGAAACCTATAAGTCCAAATAAAATGGATTATAATACTGCTGTAAACACGATAACAGGTGGGAAAACCCCTAAACCTTCAAAAAAAGTAAAATTAAAAGTTCCGGAAATTGCGGAAAACGGTGCAGTTGTTCCTGTAACAGTTACAGTTGATTCTCCAATGACTGAGAGTAACTATGTAAAAGCTATTCATATTTTAACAGGAAAAAATTCAAATGCTCGTACAATTGATGTTTATTTGACTCCTGCTAACGGCAAAGCAATGTTTTCAACACGTATTAAACTTGGTGGTACGCAAAAAGTAACTGCTTTGGTAGAGTTGAGCAATGGAGAGTTTTTAACAGCTTCTCAAAGTGTTAAAGTAACTATTGGTGGTTGTGGTTGATTCTAGCCAAACATTTAAAGTCAAGAAAAATATAAAATAGAGGAATTGAAAATGCAAGAAAGAAAGTCACTGATTAAAATCAAGCCAAAAAGATATAAAAACGGCGAGATAGTCAAAGTTAGTTTTATGGTTATGCACCCAATGCATACTGGTATGGCTAAAGATAAAAAAACGAAAAAAATTATTCCGGCAAAATATATAAACAGTGTAAAGTTTATTTATAACGGAAAAGAAATTACAAGTATGAAAGTCTGGGAGTCATTATCTGTAAACCCTGTATTTACTACATACATGAAAATTAACGGCAAAGGGAAACTGACTGTTAAATATACGGATAATACTGGCGAAGCGCACGAAAAAACCAAAAAGATTAAACCAAAAGGATAATCAAATGAAAACAGGTATTAAAATAGCTCTATCAGTTGCAATGCTTGCTTCATTATCTTATGGTGGTGAGCAATTTGCAATGAGCGACGCAGACCGTGCAATGTACGCAGAGATGTCAGAGAACAATCCTGCAGACATTATGGTGGCTGACGGTGAAGAATTACTAGGTTATATGGGTGGAGACGAAGGTCTTGCAAAATATCTTGGTGTGACCGAAGATGAACTGCCGGCATATATAGCAGGGTTTCCCCGTTATATCAAAAAGTTTGACATGGTTGTAGGAATTGACCAGGTTCTGCAGGCAATGATGGCAGACGGCGGACACAAACCGCTGAAGCTTAAAAGCGGAAACATGTTTGCAATGGTGGCATATGTGAAATCTATTGCAAACGGCGAAAAGATAAACATAGATGTAACAGCAAACAAGCAGATGAAAGAAGCTTATGCACTGGGTTTAAAGACATATATGACAAAACGCGGCGGTCGCGGACTTTCATGTAACTCTTGTCATGCTCCTGCTGTAGTCGGCCGTATTTTAAGAACACAGCCGCTTCCGGATTTAGGTGCAAAAGGTGCAAAAGCTGCGGCAACATGGCCGGCATACAGAATGACAAAATCATCTTTAAGAACACTGCAACGCCGTTTTCAGGGATGTATGAAAAATGCACTTTTAAAAGTTATACCGCTCGGTTCAAAACAGATGGTAGCACTTGAAGTGTATTTAACAAATAAAGCAAAGGGCGCTGAAATTTCAATCCCTGGTTTAAAAAGATAGAAGGTTAATTAATGGAAATTTCTAGAAGAGATTTTATGCACATTGCAGCGATATTTGGACTGACTGCAGCTACAAGCAGCTTTGCAAGTTCACAAAAAATAGAGCAGATTGGTTTAAAAGATATATACCAGTTTAATTCAATGGGTAATTTTACACTGATGCATATATGTGATTTACATGCACATATAAAACCACTGTACTGGAGAGAGCCCTCAACATTGATCTCTGCTCCAAACCTTGTGGGAACACCTGGGTTTTTATGTGGTGAAGCATTTGCAAAGCATTATGGACTTGAACCAAGTTCTCTTGATGCATATTTCGACACATATATAGACTTTAGCAAATTGGCTAAAAAGTTTGGAAAAATGGGCGGTATCGCGCACATTAAAACTTTGACAAATCACATTATAAAAGAACGCGGAAAAGAGAATGTACTTTTCCTTGATTCCGGTGATACATGGCAGGGAACTGGTGTGGCACTGAAAACCGCTGGCGAAGCTATTGTAAAAGCCCAAAATTATCTTGGAATTGACACTATGGTAGGGCACTGGGAATTTACCTATGGGAAAGAGAGAGTCAAAGAGCTGATTGAGATGCTTGATGCGAAATTTATTTCTCAAAATATCATAGGTGATGATCCTTTTGCTGATGAGTATGAAGAGTTGATTTTTGAACCGTATACTATTGAAGAGCGTGGTGGGGCAAAAATCGGAATTATCGGACAATCCTTTCCGTTTACATCTACTGCGAACCCAAAAGAGTTTACAGAGGGTTGGAGTTTTGGTTTAAGACTTGAAACACTTCAAGAATATGTAGATGAGTTGAGAAATGAGAAAAAAGTGGACTGCGTTGTTGTGCTTTCGCACGATGGATTCAGCGTTGATCAGGAAGTGGCGCGTAAAGTTAAAGGTATCGACTTTATTTTAAGCGGTCATACACATGACCCTTCACCGGAACCTATTGTAATTAACGGTACTGTTATTGTTATTGCAGGAAGTCACGGAAAATATATAGGTCGTTTGGATATTGATGCAAAAAACGGAAAAGTGAACGGATATGAGTACAAACTGATTCCTATTGCTTCGCATATTATTCCGGCAGATCCGGAGGGTGTAAAGCTTGTCAATGAATTGTATGCTCCTTTTGATAAAGAGTTTAATGAAGTGTTAGGCCGAACAAAAGGAATGCTTTATAAGCGTGATACATTCTTCTCAACATTTGATCAGCTCATCAATGATGCAATTATGGATGAGATGAAATGTGATGTCTCTTTTACTCCAGGGTACAGATGGGGAACAACAGTGCTTGCCGGTGACAATATTTTAATGGACAATGTATATGAGATGTGTGGGATTACCTATCCTGATGTGTATACATTTGAGTTAAAAGGTGAAAAAATTGCAACACTTTTAGAAGATATTGCAGATAATGTTTTTAATGCAAACCCTCTATACCAGCAGGGTGGTGACATGAGCCGTCTTGGCGGTGTAACCTATTCTATCGCCGTTTCAAACAAAGCGGGTGAGAGAATATCAAATCTTAAGATTGGAGGTAAACCTATAGACTTGAAGAAAACATATATAGTCTCATCATGGGGTGGGAACCTGCAAAAAGCAGGCGCCAACTTGCAAACTGACAAAATTCGTCCGGTTTATGATGTTGTACGTGATTATATTAAAAAGAAAAAAGTGGTTGATGTGAGTAACAAAGGTAATGTTACTATACTAGATTACAGTTGTGGCTGTCCGACTAAGGGGTCAAGAGGCTGCTAAAGGAACAGGAGGCAGCTGCAACTGCCTCCTGTATCTGAATGTGTTAACAATAACATAATCAAACAAGGTTATTATAACACTTTTTAAACAAATAAAAGGGAAACAAATGAAAAATATGATTAAATTGGCAGCTGGAACTGCTGCTTTACTACTAATGGCTACTTCAGCACAGGCAACGTTAAAGACAGATAAGGTTACTTTAAAAGGGAACATGCAAGTGAAGTATAACAAACTTCCATCTCCAGTTGATTCTTTGAAAGAAGCTTTTACTGAGGGTATGTTCTACGGTCGTTTCAGAACAAACTTTTTCTATTGGGACTGGGATGTAGAAAATTATGCAACTGGCGGAAAGCAAAAAGATAACAAAAACAATGGTGTCGGTGGTAGTTTAATCTATAAATCTGCTCCGTTTAAAGGGTTCAGCGGAACTGTTGGCCTGTATACATCACAAAACTTAGATTTCTTTCGTATGGATAAACAAGATGCAAAATATGCAAAATCGGGTAAAGATACATTCAGCAGATATAATTTATCAACTGGCGGGCATTATGGTATTACTGATTTAGGTCAGGCATATTTACAGTATGATGCTACAAAAAAGACAACTGTTAAAGTTGGTCGTCAAATGTTTGAGACAGTGTTTACAAAATCAAATGATACAAAGATGATACCAAATACTTTTGACGGTCTTACTGTTGTCAGTAAAGATTTACCAAAAACTACGGTAAAACTTGCATATTTTACAAAACAAAAACTAAGAGATCATACAGTTGCACATGATGTTCTCGCATTTGATCCAAACAATAAATGGAACCAAAATGATGATTCGGCAATAAACAAAAACCTCACAGTTGCAAGAATAGGACAGGATAACAAACTTATAGTCGGTACTGTGACAAACAAGTCTGTTAAAAACCTCAAAGCAAGTGTAGGTTATGCAACAGTTCCCGGTGTTGTGAGCAATATTACATTGGAAGCACATTATACTATTCCTGTCGGTTCAATGAAAGTTGTCCCTGGTGTGAGATATATGATGCAGTATGATGCTTTGGGTGCCAACTACGGTGTGGCAAACTTAAAAGGGAATCAGACAAACTATACTAATCCGAACTCTTTGGATTCAAATCTGTTATGTGCTAGAATTGACTTTAAACAAGGTGCATTTTTAGGCCGTTTAGGGTACTCAAAAGTAGCTGACAAAGCAGATATCGTTGCTCCATGGCGTGGATTCCCGACGGGTGGATTTACTCGTGCAATGGCTCAGTATAACTGGTATGCAAACACTCAAACTATTATGCTTCGCGCAGGATATGACTTTGGAAAAGCAAAAATTCTTCCAGGATTCAGTGTAATGGTCAGATACGCAATGCAGGATTTTGATGACAATAAACCAGGTGTACAGGCTGATAGCAATATTATTCATATGGATGTTCGTCAGAACATCGGACACAGCAGTGAATTAAAATTCAGACTCGGTATGGTTGACGCGAAACCGACAAACGGTAAGACAGATGTATCATACAATGAGTACCGTTTAGAGTATAACTACTTCTTCTAAAGAGAAGTAGTTTAACACAATTATAAAGGTTATGCTTTGAAGTCATTTTTGTTGAGTATTGTATTATTTCATTCTCTCCTTTCTTACGATTACAAACTTCAGCCTGAAAAAGTAGATGAGATCACCACTCACTGCTTTTTTGGGCTACCAGAAGTGATGGATGAGCATAACAACGGAAACATGTCCAATTCATGTTTTGTTACCCTTGGGAGCAGCTATCTTGTGATAGATAGTGGTCCCACGTATCAGTATGCCCAGCAGGCATATCAAAAGATGAAAACTATCAAAAATCTTCCTGTCTCTTATGTTATAAACACACATGTTCATGATGATCATTGGCTTGGAAATAGTTACTATGCGACACTTGGTGCCAAAATCATAGGATCAGAGGCATTTAAAGAACTTCCTAAGTTGGAACAAACACGCATGCAAAGAAGAATATCTGCCGAGGCATATAAAAAAACGACACAGGTCTTTCCGACTGTTTTTGTAAAAAAAGAAAAAGTTTTACAGATTAACGGAAACAAAGTATATATCAAAAGTGTAAATCATAAAGCGCACACAAACAGTGATCTTTACGTTTACATACCAAGCAAAAAAATTGTCTTTGTAGGCGACCTTGTGTTTAATCAAAGACTTCCTTCACTTCGAGACGGGGACATAAGCGGCTGGTTGGAGGCTCTTGAACAAATAAAGAAAATGGATGTTCAGTATATTATCGGCGGGCATGGAGAAAATATAGATAAAAAAGCCGTTGATTTTACCTATAATTATCTGAAGACCTTAAAAAAAGAAGTAAAAAAAAGGCTGGAAGCGGGTGAAGATATCGCTGATGTTGTAAATGAGGTTAAAATGAAAAAGTATGAAAATGACCCTTTTTATGATTCCATCCACAGACAGAATGTAGAAACAGCTTATAGAATGTTGGAGTGGGAAGATGAGTAAAATTATATTTTTAGTTTTGTTAAGTGCTTTTTCTTTATGGGGTCTTGAATTTCATACTTATGAAGAAGCGTTAAAAATCCAAAAACAAAACAATAAAATTATTATGATAGATGTCATACGTTCGGATTGTCAGTACTGCATCAAAATGAAAAAAGAGGTTTTTGATGATCCGGAAATGTCAGAATGGATAGAAGAACGTTTTATTCCCGTGGAATTGAACCTTGACTTTGATGAACTGCCTTTGGGATTACATGTATATTTTACACCGACTTTTTTCTTTGTAGACAAAAATCAAAAAATAATTAAACAGATTCCGGGTTCATGGAATATTCAGGATTTTAAAGATTTAACAAAAAACATAAAATAAAGGATAATTCATGCTAAAATTTACACTAATTTTACTAAGCTTTTGTATTCTCTCGTTTGCAGATACAGAGTATGCAGAGCCCAAACCTTCTATAGACAATCCGAGACAAATTGTCTTTTCAGTCACAGAAGATTCTCCGCATGCACTGGATCACATACTCAGTGTCGCAAACAATGTTTTGAAGTTTTACGGACCGGAAAAAGTAGAGATGAAAATCGTTGCCTATTCCAAGGGGATAAAACTTTTGGACAGACATGTGAAAGAGACTGCTGTGCGCGTAGATGCTCTGATGCAGTATGATGTAGAATTTGTTGCGTGTGGAAACACAATGCGGACACTGCATATAAAAAAAGAAGACCTTGTTGACGGCTCCGTTGTAGTAACCGCAGGTGTGGTTGAACTGCTAGAGAGTGTTAAAGCAGGTTGGATTTATATTAAACCATAGGAAAAGAAAAATGAAAAAACTAATTACACTGGCAATTGTACTTTTTTGTGCAGTTTCACTCCAGGCAAAAGGAGACTTGCATCTTTTCAGTATAGAAAACAAAGATGGAAAAATTACTCCATATACTATTGAACAGGCGCTGAACAACGGCGGTTTCCATGTAGAGCTTAACAGCAATATGATAGGACCGTTTAAAAAACAGTTTAAAGAGACACAATACAAAGTTTTTACTTTAATGACATTCTGGAGTAAAAAACACACAAGAGATTTGGTGATTAAGTATCCAAAAGCGGGTGTTTTTACACCGATGGGTATGGGAATCTATCAGGCAAAAAATGAAAATACTTTGCATTTTTCTGTGTTGAGCGCAGAGGCACAGGGAAAAATATTAGGGATTAAAGACCTGTCTCTTCTGAAAAAGATAGAAACAGACGTGCTTGCAGTGATAAAAAAGAATTTTCCAAAAGCAAAGCATACTTACAGTGAAGACAGTTTAAAAACATCACATAATTTAGTAACAGTTTATGAGATGGAAGTAGATGAGGATGAAGACCCTGATGATGTGCTGGATGAACTTCAAATGAACCTTGAAGGCGCATTTAAACCATACGGGTTTGTTGTTCCCCAGTTTATGGATCTCAACGAAGTACTTACACAAGACGGAACAAAAGAATCGCCGTTTGATTTTTATATTACTTACTCTATCTGTAAACTGCCGGTTATTTATACTGTTTCAAAAAGCAGACCTGAAGCATCGGCATTTGCACCATGTACAACAATGTTGTATAAGAAAAAAGGAGAAAATAAAGTTGTCGTAGGTTTTCCGGCTGTGTATAACTGGCTGAGTTCTGCAAAAGTTGAAGACAAAGAGGCGAAAGCGACACTCTTAAAAGCACAAAAAGATTTCGAATCTATTTTGAAAGATATTACAGAGTAGAAGAGTTATCTTCTTGCTCTGCTTCTGTTGGCATTTGAGCCGCGGGAGTTTCCTCTTGGCTTGTTTCTTGAGCCTCGGTTTCCACCCATATTGATAGGTTCCGCTTTGATGCTCGGATCGGGTTTAAAACCTTTGAGCCATACCTTTTGTATATCTTTTTTTATCAGCTTTTCTATATTGCCTAAAAACTCATCTTCATCAATACAGACAAGGCTGATTGCCTCACCTTTATTGCCTGCACGGCCGGTTCGTCCTATACGATGCACATAATCTTCGCTGACATTAGGCAGTTCAAAGTTAACGACATGAGGCAGCTGGTCGATGTCAATACCGCGGGCTGCAATATCTGTAGCTACCAAAACTCTCACATCTCCTTTTTTGAAATCAGCAAGCGCTTTTGTACGGGCATTTTGGCTTTTGTTTCCATGAATGGCAACTGATGAAATACCTTCTTTTTCAAGCTGTCCGCTGAGTTTGTTTGCGCCGTGCTTGGTACGGGTAAAAACAAGAACCTGCTGCCATTTTCCCTCATGTATAAGATGGGTTAAGAGTTCTCTTTTTCTTGTCTTGTCAACAGGATAGACACTCTGCGCTACACTGGTGTTTGACTCGTTTGTGCGGGCTACTTCTATAAGCGTAGGAGATCTTAAAAACTGGTTTGAGAGTTTTTTAATGGCATCCGAATAGGTTGCAGAAAAAAGCAGGGTTTGTCGTTCGCTTGGAATAATGTTGACAATTTTTTTAATGTCGTTGACAAAACCCATATCGAGCATTCTGTCCGCTTCATCTAGTACCAAAAACTCTATTTCTCTCAAATCGATTGTTTTTTGGGAAATATGGTCAAGCAGACGTCCCGGTGTTGCAATGACAATATCAATGCCTTTTCGCAGTTGTGTAATCTGCGGGTTAATCTTTACACCGCCAAAAATAACAGTTGATTTAAAAGGGGTATGTTTGGCATACAATGCGACATTTTCGGCAACCTGCAGTGCAAGCTCGCGTGTCGGCGTCAAAATAAGTGCACGGACTTTATGCTTTTGTTTTGAAGACTTTTTGCGTGAAAGCAACTCCAAAAGAGGCAGTGTAAAACCTGCGGTTTTTCCTGTACCTGTCTGGGCACCTGCCAAAATGTCTTTTTTTTGTAAAATGACGGGAATCGCCTTTGCCTGAATGGGTGTAGGTATATCATACCCTTGTTCTTTGACAGCTTTTAAAATCGGCGCTGAAAGACCGAGTGAATTAAATGTAATTTCTTTTTGAATCGTTTTTTCCTAATGAAGACTTAAACAAGTCTTTTGTTTATTATTCTATAATAGCATAATTTATGGCATTTGTGGGTATAATTTCAAAAATACTTTTATAGGACACCAAATGCCTGCTGAGACCATTGCCATTAAACCAAACAACCATCGTATTTATCCCTGCCCGGATGATAAAAAAACAGAACTTTTAAATAAAATTATAGAAGAAAACAAGAATGAAGATATTTTAATTGTTTGTGCAAGCAATTCTCAAGCACTTAAAGAAGAGCTGGACAATAAAGAGATTCCTGTCATAGAAGACAGAGAACTTGTAAAAAACAAAAATTTGACCTGTGGTTTTTTGATCAGTTATGATATGCCGATCAAAGCCATCGTCTATATAGCAAGAGTGTCAAAAGCTACACACAAGGCCGTAATGCTGTTGGATGAGAGTGAGCAAAAAGCCCTGCATGCTATAGAAACTTTGCTTGGACGTGCCATTAAACAAGAAACAGTTGAAGGTTTTGCATATCCGCAAAAAGAGTCTAAAGATTCAGATGAACCAAAAAGAAAAAAACTCTCAAAAGATGAGATAAGAGAAGTTGCTAAAAAACGGTATGAAAGTTCTACACAGGAAAAGCCGAAGTTTGACAAGCCAAAAGGTGATTTTACAAAGGATGATGAAAAAGAGAACAAATGGGCAAAAAAGAAAAAAGCACCCAACAAGTTTTTAGGCAAAGATGAAAACGGCAAAGCAAAATTTTCAGGAAAAAGCGGCGAGCGCAACCATCGTTATGACGGCAAACCAAGAGAAAAACTCACAGGGAAAAAAATAAGCATTCAAGCCCGCAAACCAAAAGATACATAAAGGCATTAGCGTTTGACGCTAACGGGAAAGAATCTCTGCCACTCTTTGAGAACTCCCATGCTGCAGATATTTTCTTAAAGATTGGGAATTTTGTAAAAATTTCTCTCTGTCATACTCTTTATAAGCATTTAAAAGATTTTCTACAGTCACATCCTTCTGAATAAACTCAGGATGCAGTGCCTCCTTTTTATACTGTGAAAACATAATATTCCCAAGACCAAGATAATCCAGTTTCACAAGTCTGCTTGCTAGAAAATAATCAAACGGTTTTGCAATGTAACTCAAAACAAAAGGCACACCTATGAGTGCCGCTTCAAGTGTAGCCGTTCCACTGCAGATAAAAGCAAAATCTGCATTGTAAAGGGCATTATGCGGTTCATGCGTGATGTCAAAATTACTTATATCTCCATATAATGACTTGATGTCTGTCTGGGAAAAATGCTCAGGTATAACCAGTGTTGCCTTTACATGTAAGTGCTGCACAAGTTCCCTAAAAACAGGCATGAGTTTTGTAATTTCACCTTTTCGACTGCCGGGCATAAACACGACATTTTGTACTTCGTCCCTGAGGGATTCTTTAAAGTGTGTAATTTGGTCAAGTAATGGATGCCCGACATATTCTATAGGAGTTTCTTTTGGATAGTAACTCGGCTCAAAAGGTAAAATAGAGCATAACCTGTCTATAGTTTTGGCAAGCACGGGAATGCGTTTTTTCTTCCAGGCCCAGGCTTGGGGCAGTATATAGTAGATTATCTTTTTTTGCGGGTATCTTTTTTTGATTTTTTTTGCCAGAGGCAGGTTGAAGCCGGAAGAGTCTATCAGCAGTATTTTATCCGCCTCTTTTGCAAGTTCTGTCATTTCGTCTGCAAGTTTGAAAAAGAACCGTAATTTTTTCAAAGCATCCACAAAACCCATAATAGCAAGGCTTCTCAAATCCACAATGGGCTCTCCCAGATTTTTATCAAAGATACCTATAAATTCAACATCATCGGCCAACTCTTTTTGTAATGATTTGAGATGCATATTTGCAGAGTGTTCGAGTGCTGATACAAGAATTTTCATGAGTTTTAAGCCTTAATAATTTATAATACGGACATTATATCAAAGGTGGTCTGAAATGCTTATATCAAATGCCGTAGTGTGTGACGTAAACGGAGAAAGAAATGTCGATGTACAGATACAAGACGGTGTGATTGTCGCCATAGGTGAAAATTTGCAGGATGAAAATGTTATAGATGCCCAAGGTGCCTATCTGTTGCCGAGTCTTATAGATACCAATGTAAGAGTGCTGGATTCTTCTTTAAATGCAAAAAATATAAAAACACTTGCGAAAGAGGCAAGAAAAGGCGGAGTAGGGCATATTGTATTAAATGCCGATGCAACACCTGCTATTGACAATGAAGTTGTTTTGGAATTTGCACAAAACGGTGTCAAAGATATCAAGGGTGTAAAGATTGATTTTATGCTGAACGCTTTAAAAGAAGATATGGCGCTTTCAAATATCGCGATTTTATTAAAAAAAGGTGTTGTGGCCCCTTATATGAGCACGATAGCAAAAAACAATATTGCTATTAAAATAGCAGAATATGTCAAGATGTATGACGTAACACTCTTTTGCAAGCCTGAGGACAACTCTTTGATTAATGCCGGTGTAATGCTTGAAGGAGATGTCAGCTCAAAACTCGGACTGGCAGGAATTCCTGAGCTGAGTGAAGTATTACATGTATCACGAATGATAGAAATAGCAAGATATTTCAATATTAAAATACTCTTTAAGTCCATTGCCTCACCTCGTTCTATAGAGCTTATCACTAAGGCAAAAAAAGAGGGTGTCCATGTAAGCTGTGAAGTCTCCGTACATCACTTGATTTATTCCGATGAAGCCTGTGAAGGTTTTAATACAACGGCAAAACTCAATCCTCCTTTAGCAAGCAGGGAAGATGTCATTCTTTTGCAAAATGCTTTAAAAAATGGTGATATTGATGTTCTGAGTGTTTTGCATCAGCCAAATTCACCTGTAAATAAAGAAGTGGCGTTCTTTGATGCGGCCTATGGATGTGAAGCACTTGAAGATGCACTTTCGATTTATTATACAAAACTGGTAAAATCAGGGATGATCTCTATGAGCGAATTAGTAAAATTGACTGTACAAAATCCTGCCAAATGTATCAATACGAAAGCAGGAATTATAGAGGTAGGGCAAAATGCAGCAGACATTGTGCTTTTTGACACAAATGAAAAAAAAGTTATCCACAATGCCCAGTCGCTTTATAACGGCGAAGCACTTTTTGGAACTGCTATTCCAATGCCGGAAGAGAGTGATAAAAAGTAACAACAGTCGGCACTGAAGTACCGATTCCGAAGTCTTTTTGGAACCCGTACTTCAGTGCGGGCGAGAGTGGCAGGAAAGTTATTACAGAAAAAAATTTGGTTTTATTTTTAAGCCATGCTTTGGCATAGAAAGTACCGATTGCGAAGTCTTTTTGGAACCCGTACTTCAGTGCGGGCTGAATTGCTTTTATGTTTAAATTACTTGAAAATCAACTTCTTTTTGCATAAAATATTTGTTTATACTCTGCAAAGCTGTCTGCTAAAATAGCCTCACGAACTTCTCTCATCAGGTTGAGATAGTAGTGCAGATTGTGAATCGTAGCAAGTCTGAAGTAGGTTATTTCACGCGCACGAAATAGATGGTTGATGTAGGCACGGCTGTATGTTTTACATGTAAGGCACTGACACTCAGGGTCTATCGGTAAAGGATCTTCTTTGAACTTGGCCCCTTTGATGTTTATTTTCCCAAATGATGTAAAAAGAGTGCCGTTTCTTGCATTTCTTGTGGGCATTACACAGTCAAACATATCGATGCCGCGTTCAATATTTTCTATTAAATCTTCCGGTGTACCGACACCCATCAGGTAACGGGGTTTGTCTTTTGGCATATATTGTACGGTATGTTCTACCGTATCGTACATTTCATTGTTGAGTTCTCCTACAGAGAGCCCGCCGATGGCAAAACCGTCATAATCCAAAGCACACAGTTCGGTCGCACTTTTTGTTCGAAACGCTTTGTCTGTACCGCCTTGAATTATGGCAAAAATATTCTGTTCAACGCCCACACCCTCTTTTTGCTTTGCACGAAAGTACTCTATAGACTCTTTTGCCCAGGCAGTTGTCCGTTCTATAGAGAGTTTTATGCGCTCCTGTGTTGCCGGCAGTGCAACCAAATCATCTAAAATCATCATGATGTCAGAACCGAGATTGTGTTGGATGTCTATTACCTTTTTAGGTGTAAAGAAGTGTTTGCTGCCGTCAATGTGGGAGCGAAACTCTATACCGTCAGTTTTTGATTTTGAGATGTCGCTTAATGAAAATGCCTGGAAACCGCCGCTGTCTGTCAAAAAACTTTTAGGGTATTGTGTAAAGCCGTGAAGCTTGCCCATCTTGGCAACCGTTTTGTCTCCGGGACGCAGATACATATGGTAGGTGTTTGCCAAAATGATGTCGGCACCGAGTAATTCTAAAACATCATGTGCATCCAAAGATTTCACACTGCCTATAGTACCGACAGGCATAAAAACAGGTGTTTTAATAGTGGAGTGGGCTGTTTTAAGAGTTCCCGCACGGGCATTTTTTGAAGTTGCATCTAAAGTAAATTCCATATTTCTCCACTCATTTTAAAATTTTGTGAAATTATAGCTAATTTATGTCAGTAAAATATAGGTGATGTCATCTTCTTGTATTTCTATCTTTTTTTGATACAAATTTTCAAATTCCTCAACACTGTTTGCCTGCATAAAATCTTCTGCAATATATGCATTATAACTCTCTTGTGAATTATGAACCGTGTTCTCATTCAAACCGTCACTGTAGAGAATCATTTTTTTAAGTTTTTGTATATCCAGTGTGTCAACAGTAAATTTTTTTGTATAGGATGCCAGAGGAGTATTGTTGGATTTGAGTTTGAAGACCTCTTGTGTATCGAGCATATAGAGTACAGGAGGCATAGAAAAAATCGCATAACTCAGGGTATTGTGCTTAAAATGTAAAAAATGCGCACAAAGTACTTCATATTTTAGTAAATTTGGTCGTATAAACTTCACTAGCGAGTTGAGTAATGTCTCAAGCGAAAACAGTTTTTTTTCTTCTTTTAGCAAATCAACAGAGTAGTTGACAAAAGAACTGCACAGCATTGCAGTCACAGAAGCAGAGATGCCTTTGCCCATACCGTCTACCAAAAAGATAAAATACTCATTTTCATTTAACTTTCGTATAATATAGCTGTCTCCGCTGAGCGTGTCTTTTGGCTTATAGACGGCTTTACATGTAAGTTTTAGAAGCCTGTTGCCCTCTTCCAAATCATTTTTTGTAATAATTTTTTCTTTTGCAAAAGTAATACCTTCCTGATAATTGCTGTATTTTATTTTTTGGTCCTGTTCTTTCATAATACATCTGTCAACTATGATGGATTTTACTGCCTGATTGAATATTGAGACTAAAGAAGAGACAGTAAAAGGTCGTTTTAAAAAGCTTGCAATATGCAGATCAATTGCTTCTTTGAGAATTTCAATACTTTGAAAAGAAGTTACCAGTACTATTGGAACAGAAGTATCCACTTTGCGTATTTTTTTGCTCATTTGCAGTCCGTTGCATATCGGCATACTGTATCTGGTAATAACAATATCTATTTCATTTTTTTGAAAGCTGTTAAAACCTTCTAGACCGTTTTTGGCACAATATACATTTTTGAACATATCGGTAAAAATGTTTTTATATATCTGTATCGTTTTTGTATCGTTTTCAACACATAATATATTTAAAGTTTTATATATGTCTGATATATAGTCATTCATCAATGCGCGGAGAGTTTTTTTACATTCAATAAAGGAACCAGATTCAAATCATCCAAAAGTTCATGCAAACCTTCATTTTGTATGTGTACCTCAAGATTTATCCCGTCGTCCACGAGTTTACACAGGTATCCTATAATAGAGGAGGTAATGGAGATGGATTCCAAAATGAGAATTTTTATATATTTTATATCCGGAGAATTGTCAATCATCTTTTCAATTTCGTTTTTTATTTCTTCATAATGGCTTATAGCCTTGATATTGCCTTTTACAGTTATAGTATTTAATGATGATGAAATTTCCATTTTTAGCTCCAGTTTGCTTTTTATAAATAGTACGCCTCTATATATTAAGAATTGCTTAATCTTGCGATTTAAAATAGCAAATAATAATAAAATGTCACTAATCAGATATTTGCAATGCTATTAGAGACTTCTAAGCCCATTTATTATAGAATTGTAAAAATATTTTTAAAGGTGAGTGAATGGCAACAATCGGTATGAGTGATATCAAAAAAAATGTGCGTCTGATAGTAGGGGAAGTTCCGTATAAAGTAGTAGAGTTCCAACATGTAAAACCGGGAAAAGGGGCAGCATTTGTCCGTATGAAAATGAAAAGTTTTTTAAACGGCAAAGTGGTTGAAAAAACAGTGCATGCGGGTGACAAGTTTGAAGTGCCTGTGATTGAATACAAAACAATGCAGTATCTGTATGATGACGGAGAGATGTATCAGTTTATGGATAATGAAACATATGATCAGCTTGGTTTGACATATGAGCAGTGTGATGATGCTTCTAAATGGTTTAAAGACGGTATCAACGTTGATATTGTGTTTTACAAAGGCAAGGCAATTTCTGTGCAGGCTCCGGAAGTAATGGAATTTGTTATCACAGAAACACCGCCGAATTTTAAAGGTGATACATCAAGCGGAAGCAAAAAACCTGCAACACTCGAAAGCGGTGCTGTTGTTCAGGTACCGTATCATGTGCTAGAGGGTGATACTGTTAAAGTCAATACAGTTGACGGCGAGTATTTAGAAAAAGTTAAATAATTTAACTTCACTGATTAAGGAATAAGCAGCATGGGATTAAGCAATAAAGAGTTACCGAAATTAGGCCTTTTGTATATGGACTATGTCCTGAGATTTTTTGACCACTCCAATTTCAAAGGGTGGCCAAACAAAATAGAAACAGTGACATATCACTGGAAAAATGATAAAGAGAGATTTATTCAAGAGGTCAAAGACAAAAAAATTGATGTACTTATCGGCAATATTCCTGCTACTGCTTATGAGACATTTCGTGAAATTGCTCGAGCCTTGCCTCATGTGCGTTTTATTCCTTCTTTGGATACACAGTTTTCTAACAAATCAAAAGAGAATGTGACACGGTTTGCCTGGAAATATGACTTGCCGATTCCAAAGACCTATATTTACTACAATCATAAAAAAGCGGATGAAGCACTGAAAAAAGCAAAGTACCCTAAAATCATCAAAAAGTCCTACGGACCTTCAAATTACGGCGGTTATTTTGTACATAAAGTCGACAGTTATGAGGAAGCAAAAGCACTTTTGGAAGAAAAAAGATATCATCCCGTTTATGTGCAGGATTTTGTGCCGATGGAGGCAGACATTCGTGTTATGCTCATAGGGCATAAACCTGTATGTGCCTTTTGGCGTCGTGCGCCTGAGGGGGAATGGCTGACAAATACTTCCCAGGGCGGCAGTATGGATTATAATGATGTGCCAAAATCCGTACTTGATTTGGCAGTGAAAGTCTCAAAGGCTGCAAAAGCAGAATACTGGGCCTGTGATGTGGCTTACGGCAAAGACGGGAAAGTGCGTATTTTAGAGTGTGCGACTGCATTTGCCGCTTTTCCTTATATAAGAGACTGGATCGGGGAATACCTGATGTGGCTTTTAAGCGAGGAAAGATTTAGAAAACCGCATATTCCAATGTTTAACTGGGAAGAGTTGGGAAAAATCTCTCCGGATTTGCTGCGAACAATGCGACACATTACTTTTGGTGAATATCGTGCAAGTTATGACGGTGCCTACTTTGGTAAAAAGAAGAAAATGTATGGTGACAAAGAAGTTTATCTGCATGAACTGGATAAAAAGTATAAAATTTCTGCCGTCAAACCACGATACAGTGAGGAGTGGCCGAGTGAAAAATGGAATTATCAGGATAAACTCTCGCTTAAACCGTTGCGTTCTTTGAAGAAAGATTCGAATGTAGAAGTTCCAAAGCCTACGAAAGATGAATCACAGGAGTCTTTTAGTGATGAGGTGAAAATTACACAAGAAGAACTGAGTGATTTTTTAACATCTGTAAAAGGCATAGGGAAAAAGAAAGTAAAAAAAATAGTGGAACATTTTGGTGATGTGGAAGAGGTAATTGGTGTATTGCATCAAAATCCGAATATGCTGACAGAAATAAAAGGCATTACCGAGAAGCTTGTAAAAAAAATAAAAAAAGCATGGAAAAAGCTTCTTAAATAAGGAGCTTTTTTTCATCTTCTTACCTCAAATTAAGTCATTTTAACTATAATCACTCTATTCTTTACATACTAAAAAACGGAGTGATTTTTGAGTGCAAAACCTTCCTTTACACATTTACATCTTCATACAGAATACTCACTGTTAGACGGTGCAAACAAACTCTCAAACCTTGTTTCAAGAGTCAAAGAACTTGGGATGACAAGTGTTGCTATGACAGATCACGGCAATATGTTTGGAGCTATTGATTTTTACAAGCAGATGAAAAATGCCGGACTCAAGCCTATTATCGGTATGGAAGGGTACATTCACAACGGTGAGACTCTTGGCGATAAAAGTACAAAACAGCGTTTTCATATCTGTTTATATGCCAAAAATAAAAAGGGATATGAAAATCTGATGTACCTCTCCTCCAAAGCCTTTATAGAGGGCTTTTACTATTTCCCGCGAATCAACAAAAAAGAGCTAAGAGAACACAGTGAGGGGCTTATCTGTACCTCTGCATGTCTTCAGGGAGAAGTAAACTGGCACCTAAATCTGCAAAATGAAAGAAATGTCAAAAACGGTGCGCTCGGATATGAGGGTGCTTTAGATGTTGCTCGGGAGTATCAGGATATTTTCGGTGATGACTTTTACCTTGAACTGATGCGTCACGGTATCGGGGATCAACTCTACATAGATGAGCAGATTTTAAAAATTTCCAAAGAAACAGGTATTAAAGTTGTGGCGACAAATGACACACACTATATCTATCCTGAAGATGCCCAGTACCATGAGGCCTTTATGTGCATAGGGATGAATAAACTTTATGATGATCCAAATCGTATGCGTCATTCGGTACATGAGTTTTATATAAAATCTCCTGATGAGATGGCACGGCTTTTTGCCGATATTCCGGAAGCTTTAGAACATACGCAGGAAATTACAGACAAAATAGAAGATTTTGTACCCATTGTAAAATCACCGACACCGCCCAACTTTAAATTTACGCAGGAGTATGCAAAAGAAGAGGGGCTTGATATAGACTTTGAAGATGATCCCCCTTTACCTGAAAATGCCACAGAAGAAGAGAAAAAAAAGTGGATGAGTGCTGCTGATAAGAATGATGCTGAATTTTTCATTGTCAAATGCCGACAGGGACTCCAAAAGCGTCTGAAAATTGTTCCAAAAGAGAAGCATCAGCAGTATCGTGACAGGCTGGAATTTGAGATGAACATCATTAACTCTATGAAATTTCCTGGTTATATGATGATTGTTTGGGACTTTGTTAAAGAGGCAAAGCGTCTGGGTATTGCAGTAGGTCCCGGACGGGGAAGTGCTGCCGGAAGCCTGGTTGCCTACTCTTTGGAGATTACCGACATTGACCCGATGAAATACGACCTGCTTTTTGAGCGTTTTTTAAATCCTGAGCGTGTCAGTATGCCCGATATTGATATGGATTTTATGCAGGCGCGCCGCGGAGAAGTGATAGACTATGTCACAAAAAAATACGGGCGTAATCAGGTTGCCCAAATCATTACTTTTGGTTCTTTGCTTGCCAAGGGAGTCATTCGGGATGTGGCACGTGTTTTGGATATGCCGCTTAGTAAAGCCGATCAGATGGCAAAACTTGTACCTGATGAACTCGGCATTACACTTAACGGTAAAACAAAAAACGGAGAGTTTAAAGAGGGTGCTTTTCAAAAAGAGCCAAAACTTCGAGAACTCATAGAGAGTGATCCTCAGGTCGGCCGGGTTTGGGAATTTGCCAAAAAGCTTGAAGGGCTCAAGCGAAATGCAGGAATGCACGCTGCCGGTGTCGTTATAAGCAATGAAGAGTTATGGAAAAAAACACCTATATACAAGCCTTCCGGGGAAGATACTTTTGTCACACAGTATTCACTCAACTATATGGAAGATGTCGATTTAATCAAGTTTGACTTCTTGGGTCTAAAAACACTCGATGTTATTGACAATGCAATCAAACTCATTAAAAGAAGATACAACAAGGAGATAGACTGGCATCAGATAGACGAAAATGACAAAAATGTGTATGATGTCATTCAGACCGGTGAAACAGTCGGAATGTTTCAGATAGAATCATCCGGTATGCAGGATCTGAACCGTCGTTTAAAACCTTCAAACTTTGAGGATTTGATTGCGGTCCTGGCACTGTATCGTCCGGGTCCTATGGAATCAGGGATGCTTGATGATTTCATCGAGCGTAAACACGGACGACAGGAAATTACCTATGTTTTTCCCGCACTTGAAGAGATACTCAAGCCTACCTACGGAGTTATAGTTTATCAAGAACAGGTTATGCAGATTGTGCAGACTATCGGCGGATTTTCTCTCGGTGGTGCAGATATTGTGCGCCGTGCCATGGGGAAGAAAAAAGTCGAGGAGATGCTTAAATACAACAAAGAGTTCTCCGAGGGTGCAGCCAAACAGGGGCTTGATTATAAAACGGCTTCAGAACTCTTTGATTTGATTGAAAAGTTTGCCGGATACGGTTTCAACAAATCACACTCGGCAGCCTATGCCATGGTTACTTTTCAAACGGCATGGCTCAAGACATATTATCCCAATGAATTTATGGCAGCACTTTTAACCTCAGACAAAGACAATACAGAAAAAGTAGTGCGCTATATAGATGAAGTCAAGCGAATGGGCATAGCACTTTCTCCTCCTGATATCTGTGACTCTTATTTGGAATTTTCTGCTATTACGAAAAATCAGCAGGAGATTATTTTGTTTGGTTTGGGCGGTATAAAAGGGGTTGGAGAAGCAGCTATTTATGCCATGATAGAAGAGCGCGAAGAAAACGGTGACTATACCTCTTTGCAGGATTTTGTCAACAGAATCGAGCCAAGTAAAGTAAACAAGCGTGTTATTGAAGCCATTATAAAGTCAGGCGGATTTGACAGATACGGCTACTCACGAAAAGCACTCTTAGACCAGATAGAACAAATTGTGGAGACGGCAAAAAAAGCGAGTGAAGCAAAGAAAAATGCAGTTGGTTCTCTTTTTGGAGATGATGAAGAGATTACAACCGTAAAACTAGAACTTACAAACTCAGACGAATATGAACTCAAAGAGATTTTAGAGTTTGAAAAAGAGACTTTGGGATTTTATGTCTCCGGGCATCCGATGGATAATTTCAGACAAGAATTGGATGAGCTAAATTATACACTCTCATCAGAACTTGAAAGTATCAAAGACGGCTCTTTTGCTATATTTATAGGAAAAGTAGAAGAGATAACGAAAAAAATCTCTAAAAAAGGGAATCAGTTCGGTATTGTCAACCTGATGGACTTTCATGGAAATATTGAAATTATGCTTTTTTCCGATAAGCTCGAACAACTCAGTGAAATGGACCTGGAAGAACCTGTTGCTTTTAAGGCAAGAGTCACGCATACTGATTTTGGACCACGACTCAATGTTACAAAGCTAATGACACTCAAACAGGCAAAGAAAGAGACAAAAAAAGTAAAAACAGAGATTCAAGAAGCGCCGCCGGAGCCAATTAATTTGGCTGTACGACTGAGCAGTAATTTTGATGTGCTGGAAAAACTTTATACGCTTATCAGGCAAAATCCGGGGAACAGACCGCTTAAAATTACCATAGTGTCAAAACTGCACAATGTCGTCATAGATTCCGCCATACATGTAAATGCACAGCTCATAACCGCGCTTGAAGGCAATGAATTTGTGGATATAATAGGATAAACAGATGAATAAACAAGATTTTAACGAAGGACTTTTAGGCTTTTTGGATGCTTCGCCTACACCTTTTCATGCGACGCAAAATATGGCAATGATGTTTGAAAATGCAGGATTTATCAAGCTTGATGAAACAGATAAATGGGAACTTAAAGCAGGACAAAAGTATTATGTCACACGCAATGGCTCTTCAATCATTGCCTTTACCTATCCAAAAACAGAGAAAAATTATGTGATGGTCGGGGCACATACCGATTCGCCAAACCTGAAACTCAAGCCAAATCCTGTTATAAAAGAGCATGGTGTGGTGAAATTCGGTGTTGAGCCTTACGGCGGACTGCTCTTAAATCCCTGGTTTGACAGAGATTTATCTTTAGCGGGTCGGGTAAGTTATCTTGATGCAAACAAGACTTTGCAAAGTATCTTGATTAATGTGCAAAAGCCAATCGCTGTTATTCCATCGCTAGCCATTCATTTGGACGACAAAGCCAACAAAGAGAGAACGGTGAACAAACAGACAGATATCTGTCCGGTTTTGAGTACAAATGAAGATTTTGATTTTGATGAATTTATTAAATGGCAGCTTGCAAACAACGGTATCGGAGATGCCGAAGAAATTTATGCAAGTGAGTTGAGCTTTTATGATACACAAAAAGCAGAATTTGTAGGGCTGCGAAATGATTTTATTGCAAGTGCGCGGCTTGATAATCTGCTGAGTTGTTATACAGGCATGGTTAGTATTTGCAGTGTAAATACAGACAAGCCTATGCTTTTCATCGCAAGTGACCATGAAGAGGTGGGGAGTGAATCGACGAGCGGAGCAGGGGGCAGTTTTTTAGAAAATACCCTGCACAGAATGTTTGATGATTATGAAGAGTATATGCAGATGACAAGAAGCTCTTTGATGATAAGCGCAGACAATGCCCATGCAATTCATCCAAATTACCCGGCAAAACATGACAGCAATCATGCCCCGCATATAAACAAAGGTGTTGTCATAAAAGTCAATGCAAATCAGCGATATGCCTCCAATGACAAAACAATAGCAAAGTTTAAGTATAGCGCTTCATTGTTACATGTAAGGCTGCAAAATTTTGTGACAAGAAGCGATATGGGATGTGGCTCCACCATAGGACCCATCACGGCTTCGCGTTTAGGAATAGACACCATAGATGTAGGACTGCCAACCTGGGCAATGCATTCCATACGCGAACTTGCCGGCAGTGATGATGCACATGATTTGTATAAAATTTTGACAGGACTCAGTGCTTAATGGCATCTATTACACCGCAGGAACTTAATGTTCTTATTCAGCAGACTTATAAGGTTGAGAATGAGTTTAATGAGTTAAAGGCCTCGTATGCACACCTGCAGGATACTGTTGAAAAGGTTGTTGAATTTCTCCCTAATGCTATTTGGATTCTTAACAGTGATAACACTGTTTTTTTGCAAAATTCCCATGCAAGAGAGTTATGGGAGCTTTTAAAGCTTTTGGAGTACCGTGATGAAGATTATGAAATTACTTTTAATGCACACTCCTACCTTGTCAAGAGTTCTACCTATAAAGACAAAGTGATGCTCTCTGCAACAGATATTACAGAACAAAAGCGAAAAGAAAATCTTGCCACTATGGGACAGATGGCAGCCCACCTTTCCCATGAAATACGGAACCCTATAGGGGCGATTTCTTTGATGAGTTCGACACTTAAAAAACGGGTACTTCCTGAAAATATTCCAATAGTCGAAGAGATACAAAAATCAGTTTATAGAATTGAGCGAATCATTAAAGCGACACTGATGTTTTCAAAAGGTGTGCAGACACAAAAAGATCTTATACCGTGGAGTCAGCTCAAAGAGTCTCTGGATATGGCGATAGCCTATTACGGATATTCAAAAGAGATAGAGTTTGTTTTTCCAAAAGAGGATTTTTTTATGCATGCAGACAAAGATTTACTTGAAATGCTGTTTGCAAACTTTATCACCAATGCCATTGATGCGATAGAAGAGGATGAAAACGAAGAGGGAAGGGTTGAAATAACCTATGAAAATGATGGAATATATCACATCTTTAAGATATATGACAGTGGTGTGGCTATAGATAATGAAAAAGAGCTTTTTGAAGCATTTAAAAGCACAAAGCTCAAAGGCAACGGTTTAGGACTTGTTCTTTCCCGTCAGATTGCCGAGGCACACGGCGGAAGTGTAAATTTATGCACTGTGCAGAAAAAATGTTTTGAAGTGAAAATTAAAATGTAAGTTAAAAAGGCGTGATTGTTTTTAGGTTAGTTTATTATTATCTTATTGCAAGTATAATAATTTTTTTTAAAAGGTTAAACATGAAAAAAATTCTCTCTTTAATTGGTTCAATGCATACGATGGCAATTTTAATGCTTATTTTTGCATTTACAATAGGGTATGCAACGATAGTTGAAAATGACTATGGAACGATGACTGCAAAAGCAGAAATCTATAATGCACGATGGTTTGAGGTTTTGCTGGGTTTATTGGCTTTGAATCTTTTGTATAATATCTATCGATTTAAGATGTACAAACTCTCTAAAGCGCCTATTTTTATCTTTCATATTGCGTTCTTGGTGATATTGGTCGGTGCGGCAGTGACGCGGTATTTTGGTTATGAAGGGACTATGCATATTCGTGAAGGAGGCAGTGCTTCTTCAATTGTAAGTGCTGATCCCTATATAAGCATAAAAGTCAGTAACGGCAGTGACACAAAAAAATTCTCTAAAGTTTTATATCTCTCAAAAAGAGGAAATAATGATTTTGAGGCGTATTTGAAGCTTGAGAATAAAAAGGCTGATGTGAAGCTTGTAGAGTACATTCCTAATGCCATAGAAACTTTGGTGGCAGACAAAAACGGCAAGGCAATAGCAAAACTTATGGTTACAGGCAGTGGACAGGGAAAACCTGTAGCACTCGAAGAGGGCAAGTTTTATAATGCGGGAAGTTTTATTCTGGATTTTAATTCAGGCGAACATTTTGATAAACCGGTTTTGTTTTTATATATAAAAGACGGCAGGTTGTACCTGAAGCATGATATGAAACTTTCTTACTTAAAAATGGCTGACCGATCCAGAGGCAGTTTGGATGCAAATGATCATGAAGCGCTTCAGACAAGAGTTCTTTACAGCAGTGATTTAGGCGGTTTTGTTTTGCGTGATTTTATGCTGCATGCACATAAAAAAGTGGTTTCAAACCCAAAATCCATACTGCGGGCTTCCGGTGTAGATGCGCTTAAGTTTTTGGTTCACAGTGGCGATAAACAAAAAGAAGTCCTGGTATACTCACAAAAAGGTATGCTTGGTGTTCCCAGTGAAGTGGATATAAATGGTTTACATGTAAGTGTTGCCTATGGTTCAAAAGAGATAAAAATTCCTTTTACCTTAAAACTTTTGGATTTCCAGCTTGACAGATATCCGGGATCTATGAGTCCGGCATCGTATGCAAGTGAAGTGGAACTTATAGACAAGGAAATGGGAATTGATATGAAATACAGAATATATATGAATCATATTTTGGAACACAGAAATTACAGATTTTTCCAATCTTCTTATGATATGGATGAGAAAGGAACAATTTTGTCAGTAAACCATGACCCAGGAACACTGCCGACATATATAGGGTATTTTTTATTGGCACTCGGAATGTTTTGGGCACTTTTTTCCAAAAAACACAGATTTGCCAAACTTTCGGCAAAAGCAAAGAAAGCGAGTGAGTGTAAAATAGTTCCGGCATTGTTGATTGCAGGTTTGGCATTTGCAGTGACACCGGCAAAAGCCGCTGAACTTGATCCGGCTATAAAAACCATACTTTCTTTTGATAAAGAGCATGCACAAAAATTTGGACATTTGATAGTGCAGGATACAAAAGGACGTATGAAGCCGATAGATACACTTGCTTTGGAAGTATTGGCAAAAATACACAGAAGTTCTACATTGCAAGTCGGAGAAACAGAGTTAAGTGCAAATCAGGTAATCCTGGGCATGATGATACGACCGGATGTTTACAAAGACATAAAACTTATTCGAACGGGTGATGAAAGAATAAATGAGGCCATAGGAATAAAAAAAGATGCAAAATATGCCTCTTTTGCACAGTTTTTTCAGGATCCTGCAGGTATGCGGGGTTACAAGCTTTTGTCTCTTGTTGAACAGGCTTCAAGAAAAGCTCCAAAAGACAGAAACAAGTTAGACAAAGCTGCCTTGAAAATTGATGAAAAAGTAAATGTTGTTTATATGGTTTTTACAGGTTCACTGTTGAAAATATGGCCAAAACCGAATGACCTTAATAACAAATGGTATGCAACAATTGAGGCTTTAAAAACATTTGATGCTTCTCAGGCTGAAAAAGTCAGAATGATTGCGATAGCCTATTTCACAGCTGTCGATGCTGCTCTTTCAAACGGAGAATGGAAAATCGCTGATGCAGGATTGAAAAAGATAGACGAATATCAGAGGTTCTACGGTTCTGCTGTCTATCCGAGTGAAAATAAAATAAAAGCAGAGATTTTTTACAACCACTCAAATGTTTTTGAAATTCTTTGGCCATTGTATTTCATTATGGGCTTTGTATTGTTGATTTTAAGTTTTGTGAAAATTTTAAAACCGAAATTTCAAATGCAAAAAATTACAAAAGTTTCTTTGGGACTTTTAGGTATCTTTTTTATTGCACATACTTTGGGTCTTGCACTGCGATGGTACATATCGGGACATGCTCCATGGTCAAACGGTTTTGAATCAATGACATATATTGCATGGGCAACAGTTCTGGCAGGATTTATTTTTTCCAAGCAGTCTCCTATTACGCTGGCATCTACGTCAATTTTGGCAGGTCTGATTCTGTTTGTGGCACATTTGAGCTGGATGAACCCGCAGATTACCAATCTTGTGCCTGTACTTAATTCTTACTGGTTGAGTATTCATGTATCAATGATTACGGCAAGTTATGGTTTTCTGGGGCTTGGAGCATTGCTTGGATTTATCACCCTGTTGCTGTTTATTGTAAAAAATGACAAAAATGACAAGCAGATTTCGCTCTCTATTAAAGAGTTGAATGCCATTAACGAAATGAGTTTGATCATTGGGCTCGTTTTACTGACTGTTGGAAACTTTTTAGGCGGTGTCTGGGCGAATGAATCATGGGGTCGATACTGGGGATGGGATCCAAAAGAGACATGGGCACTGGTGACTATTTTAGTCTATGCCGTTGTTATCCATGTACGGTTTATTAAATCTATTTACAATGATTTTAATTACAGTGTAATCTCGCTCTTGGCATTTACATCGGTTTTGATGACATATTTCGGAGTGAATTATTATCTTGCGGGTATGCACTCGTATGCAAAAGGGGATCCGGTACCTATTCCTGACTTTGTTCCGGTAAGCTATGCTATTGTATTTATAATTATTGCACTTGCTTTTAGAAACAGAAAATTAGCATAGAAATACCAGATTTTAGGCAAGCTTAAAACCTTGGTTTTAAACGCAATGCTATTAAGTTAAGCGACTTTTTTGGAACCCGTACTTTAGTGCGGGCTTTGTGTCTTTCATGACTAAGTTTTAGTTTGACACATATATTTGTAATGTAAAAAAGGAAATACCTTTGGAGTTTACAGGTTTTAGTAAAAAAACACTGCCGTTTTTGGCAGCAATTCGAAAAAATAACAACAAAGAGTGGTTTTCGGCTCATAAACAGGAGTACGAAACACTCATTCTCAATCCCTCCCGTGCTTTTGTCACAGAGATGGGAGAGCATCTGCAGGCACTTGAACCATCCATAAACGCAATACCAAAAATCAACAAATCTCTGTATAGAATCTACCGTGATTCAAGACGTCCAAATGCGCTTGCAATGCCTATAAAAGAGCGCATCGGCATAATATTTTGGCAGGGAAACAGCAAGAGAATGCAAAGCTCCTCTTTTTATCTGCACTTTTCGCCTGAAGAACTTTATGTAGCCGTGGGTGTACGCTGGTTTGAAAAACCGATGCTTGATGCTTTTCGGCAAACCATTAAAAATGATGCCAAACGTGCCGAACTCGCAAATATACTTAAAGTTATCAAAGCAAAAAACAAAAACTACACCCATCTTGAAAAAGGCTATAAGCGTTTTCCTAAAGGATTTCATGCTGATATGGAACATGCTGATTTGAGCCTTTATAAAGGTATGGCAACCTATACGATACTCGACCCGCATCTTATAGAAGACGGGGAGAAGCTTATAAACAGGCTTTATGAAATTTATGAAGATATGCTGCCTCTGCAACAGTTTATGTATGAAGTCAGCCTGAGAGTCGAAGATGAGTAATATTTTTGATTATGAGCTGCCTGAACCTGACAGTGAGAAATTTCAAACACTTTTAAAAAAGAAAAATGTAGAAATAAAAACTATAGTAAGCAACACCCTGAAAACTCCGCAAACCTTTGTTGAGGAGAGAGATGAATGGCTTGTCGTTCTCAAAGGTTGTGCAAAATTGGAAATAAATGGTATAGTACACAAATTAAAAAGCGGTGATACTCTGTTTATAGCTGCAAATACAAAGCATACACTTCTCAAAACAAAAAAAGTCGTTGTCTGGCTGAGTGTATATATACAATAGGAAGTAGATTGAAAAAAGAGGCAATAGTATTACTGAATATGGGTGGTCCAAACAACCTGAATGAAGTAGAAATGTTTTTAAAAAATATGTTTGCAGATAAAAACATACTGACGATGAAAAGCAATCTTGTGAGAAAAATGGTTGGCGGACTGATTGTCTTTAACCGTGCGGAAGCATCTCAGGAGATATACAGAGAACTTGGCGGAAAATCGCCTATAGTGGGGCATACAAAAAATCTTGTGTCAAAACTGCAAAAAAAACTGGGTGAAAAATTTATAGTTGATTTTGCCATGCGATATACACCGCCTTTTGCCTGTGAAGTAGTGGAAAAACTGGCTAAAGAGGATGTGGACAAAATATACTTGATTCCTTTGTATCCGCAATACTCTACAACGACGACAAAGTCCTCTCTTGAAGATTTTGAAGAGTGCTATCACAAGAGTAAAGGCAATGCACTTTTGGTGGAAATAAAACATTTTTTCCAAAATGAAACATATAACAGGGCAGTTATTCAAAGTATTCAAAATACAGTGGGAGAGAGTGAGTATCGTGATTTTGACATTGTTTTTTCAGCACACGGACTTCCGCAAAAAATTATAGATGCGGGAGATGTGTATGAAAAACATGTGAAACGTCATGTGGAAATTTTAAAAGAGATGATGCAAAAAGAAGGGATGGCATTTCATGATGTTCATTTGGCATACCAGTCAAAAGTAGGGCGTATGGAGTGGCTCAAACCTTCACTTGAGGACAAACTCAAAACAGTCAGAAACAGGGGTGTTGTCATTTTTCCTATCGCCTTTACTATTGACAATTCGGAAACAGACTATGAGCTGGATGTAGAGTACAGAGAAATAGCACAGGATTTGGGATTTAAAGAGTATAGAGTCTGTAAATGTCCAAATGACAGTGATTTGTTTGTTGAAGCACTTGTGGAAATTTATAAAAAGATGAAATCATGAAAAAAATAGTTATATTTGATATGGACGGGACATTGATTGATTCAAAAAAAGATATTACCATCTCAGTCAATTATGTAAGAAAAACAAATCATAACCTGCCTCCACTAAGCGAAGAGTTTATAGTGGATGCTATTAACAAAGAGGTAAGAAATCTTCCTAAACTCTTTTACAATACTGAAATCTATGAAGAAAAAGACAGAATTCTTTTTGAAAAACATTATAAAGAGCAGTGTATAGAACATCCTTACCTTTATGATGGTGTCCAAGAGATGCTTGAGCGGTTACATGTAAAGGGGGTAAAGCTTTCAGTTGCGACAAATGCACCGACACAGTTTGCCCTGACAATGCTGAAACATTTACATGTAGCCGATCTGTTTGACATGATAGTCGGTGCAGATAAAGTACAGGCATCAAAGCCGCATCCCGATATGATACACAAGATTTTGAATTTTTACAGTTATGATGCAAAAAAAGATAAGGCATGGATGGTGGGGGATAATTCAAAAGATATTAAAAGTGCACACAATGCCGGCATTGAAGCGATTTTTGCAGCATGGGGATTTTCTGCGCATGGAACACATACCGTAGTAGTAAAAGATCCAAAAGAAATAGTAGATATCGTTTTACAATAAATTATGATACAATAAATCCTAACTCGGTTGAGGAGGGATGTCAAAATGTTTCATAATGATCTACTGATAGCTTTTATTGTAATGGGCATTTTATTTTTACGACAAATAGCAATTTTGAAACGTCCGGACAAAATTAACTATGCTCCTCTTGTTCTTGCTATTGGAGTGATTGCTACACTTGTCCATTTTATTTTACATACACAGTATGCAGATATTTTACTACTTGTCAAAGAATCTCTTTTTCCTCTTCTTTTTGCTTTAATCTTATATGTAATTATGAACATTTTTCATCAAACACAACAATCGCAGTTTATGAAAATGCAATTGGCACAACTTGAGAGCATCATACATGCAGACAGATATATACAGAGAGTTGAAGAGCAAAATATTGTTTTAGAAACATCAAATAAACTGTCTGCTTTGATAAAAGATTTTGAAAGTGAGATACTGCTTTTAAAATCTCATACCGGCAGTATAAATACAACTTTAAGCGAGAGTGAAGCCAAACTGTTAAATGTCAAGAATCAAAGTGAAATGATAATAAAACAGATTGTTTTATCAGTGAAGAATATGCAGGAACTTGAAAAAACAACAGCAAGTTTTCCAAAAATATTTTCTCAATTAAACAGTGTGATTCAAGAAATAGAAGCGATAAAATCGGATTATATAACATCATACAAAGAGCTTGAAAATCTTTTAAAAAGATTGGAAAAAAAGCTCTTTTAAGTCATTTTAAATATTTGTCGATATAATCCAAACCAAAATAACAATTATAAGGAAAAATATGAAAAGAAGAGAATTTCTTAAAACTTCTATGGCTGCTTCAGCTGCTATTTTAGGTACAACTGCATTATCAGCCGGTGAAACACATCAGCCAATTGATACCAGAAAAGTCTCTGATATGGCTTTCCCTGAAAAAAGACCATTGATAACCTATTCGGACAGACCACCGCTTTTGGAATCACCAAGAAGCACATTTGCACGCGGCATCACTGAAAATGATGAATTTTTTGTCAGATGGCACCTTCCGGATATTCCGACTTATATTGATACAGATTCTTTTACTATTAAAATCGATGGTTTGGTTGAAAAAGAGTTGGAAATTTCTCTTAAAGAGTTGAAAAATGATTTTGAACAAGTTGAAGTAACTGCAGTACTGCAATGTGGTGGTAATTCCCGTTCAGCTTTTACACCAATAGCAGGCGGTATTCAATGGGGAAGTGGTGCTATGGGATGTGCAAAATGGAAAGGTGTACGGTTAAGTGATATTTTGAATCGTGCAGGCTTGAAAAAAGATGCTCATTGGATCGGTTTCAACGGTAAGGATAATGCAGCTTATTATGAAACACCGAATTTTGTAAGAGAATTAGAGATTGAAGAGTTAAATGATCATGTCATTATTGCGTATGAAATGAATGGTGAGGATTTACCTTATTTAAATGGCTTTCCTCTTCGTTTGGTTATTCCTGGATACTATTCGGACAGTTGGGTTAAAATGTTAAGTAATATTACAGTTACAAATAAATACAAATCTCTTTTCTTTATGGATGTAGCATACCGTGTTCCAGACAATAAATGTGAATGTGAAACGCCAAAGCATAAATTTAAACCAACAAAGCCAATAACAAATATGAATGTAAAATCAGTGATAGGGTATCCTGAAAACGGGATGAAACTCTATCATAATTCACATGTAGTTGTAAGAGGTGTGGCATTTGATGACGGACATGGAATTAGAGAAGTTTTAGTCTCTGTTAATGGTGGGAAAACATGGGAAAAAGCAGAACTCAAACAAGAAAATGGACGTTATGCTTATACGGAGTTTAGGTATTCATATAAACCTACAAAATACGGAAAACTGACATTTATGGCAAAAGCAGTTAATCGTCTTGGAGATGAACAGCCATTTGCAAAAGATATCGGATGGAACCATGGTGGATATAAGTACAATGGTATTGATGAAGTTACAGTAGAAGTGGTTTAAGGAGAAAAAATGAAAAAATTATTATTAATAGCAATACTGTCCGCAGGTTCACTCTTTGCACAAGTAAAGGGAGATATTGAAGTCCCGTATATATCTTATCAAATCAAAATGGGTAAAGGATTTGATGCTGTTCAGGCAAACTGTCTGATGTGTCACTCTTTTGGATATATTATTAACCAAGGTCCTCAATCACGTGAGTTTTGGCATAAAAAGATAGAGAAGATGATTGTACATTTTAAAGCACCTATCACAAAAGAAGATGAAAAAATTGTGACTGACTATCTCTTTAAGCACTATGGAAACGGCAAATTAAAATAGTACCTGTCAAAAAAAATTGCAGGAATGGAGGTAAATTTCATGTCAATCAGTAAAAAAATACATATACCATTGGTAGTTTCTATTTTAGCAGGATTTATTGTTATTTTGGTGAACTACTATTATTCTATTAAAGACTTGGAACATGAGGTTTATACTTCAGAATCTGCTTCTTTGCATCTTAGCTACAAGCAAGCAATGCAAGCAAAGGAAGACATCGGTCTTACCAATGCTATAAACATATCGCAAAATTACAGTGTGATACGCTCATTGATGGAAAACAACAGAACTGTTGCCATCAATGGTTTAAAAAGCCTGTCTCAGGAATTTAAAAAATACACAAAATATAAAAATATTAAAATACATATACATGATGCAAATGTACATAGTTTTTTACGTGCTTGGAAGCCAAAGAAATTTGGAGATGATTTAAGTTCTTTTAGAAAAACAATAGTTGCCGTTAAAAGAGATAAAAAACCTATTGTCGCTATTGAGCTTGGTCGTGCAGGGCTTGTACTCAGAGGCTTAGCTCCTGTTGAGCTCAATAATCGCTATTTAGGTTCTGTTGAATTTATGCAAGGTTTAAATTCTATAATAAAATCTGCGAGAAAAAACAACGGATACGAAATAGCCATTGTCATGAAAAACGAATATCTCTCAACAGCACGTTCATTAAAATCTGCTCCAAAAGTCGGTAATTTTACACTTGCAGTCAAAGAAAATGTCGTTAATAAAGAGTTTTTTAATGATTTGGCTCATATTTCTATTGAGAAGACAGATAGACCACAAATAACTGATAAGTATTTTATAGTCTCAGAACCTATAAAAGATTTTTCAAACAATGTTGTTGCTTATGCACTGATCGGTGAAGATATCAATAAAGTAAACAGCGTCATTTCTCAATCTGAAGACTCTCTTTTGAGACAAGTATATATTATGTCTTTGGTTGATCTGTTTATTTTACTGTTTTTAATGTACATTATCAAAAAAACAATTACTGACCCTATAGTAAACCTTGCAAATGTTGCTGATGAATTGGCACAGGGTGATGCTGATTTGTCAAAGAGACTTCCCGTGGTATCAGAAGATGAATTAGGGCAGGCGAGTAAAAATTTCAATGCCTTTTTAGATAAAGTCGAAGCGCTTGCACTCGAAGCAAAAGAAGAAGCTTTAAGAGCTGAAGATTCTGCAAAACATGCTGCGGAAATTGGCGAGAAGAACAAACTGACTCTTGCGCTGTCGGGAGAGATGATAAGCGGTGCACTCAACAATGCAGAAAATTTAAGAAACAGCATGTCTCAGAGTGTTGAAAGTGTCAATCAGGTAAATATACTCAATGCCAAAACATCCGAAGTCATTAAAGAAGTGACACACTCTACGGATAACATTAAAGATGCAATTGGCAGTATTACAGAGATGGTTTCAGAATCACGGCATTCTGCAGAGGAACTGAATGCAAATGTTGAAGAAATTTTTAATGTGATCTCTCTTATTAAAGATATTTCAGACCAGACTAACCTGCTTGCACTGAATGCGGCTATAGAAGCAGCACGTGCAGGTGAACACGGACGAGGATTTGCAGTAGTTGCCGATGAAGTTCGTAAGCTTGCAGAACGAACGCAAAAAGCTACAAGTGAGGTAGAAGCAAATATAAGTGTACTTAAGCAAAATTCGATGAATATGAGTGAAAACAGTGAAAAAATTGAAGAACACTCCATAAGTTCACAGCAAACACTCGAGGACTATGTTGACACGCTTTCTCAGTTGATTTCCAACAGTGAAGCTATCACAAAAGACAATGAAATCATAGGATACGAACTCTTTGCAAATATGGCTAAACTTGATCATATGGTCTATAAAAACAATGCATATTCATCAATGCTTGAAGGGAAATTGAAATTTGAATTGAGTGACCATACTCAATGCAGACTAGGCAAATGGTATGCAGATGAAGGTAAAAAACTATTTGGAAAAAGCAGTTTTTATACCAACCTGCAAGAGCCGCATAAAAAAGTGCATGATGATATAGCAAAAGCTATGCGTATGCTTGGCAGTGATAAAGTTGATGAAATCATAAAAATATTTAAAGATGCAGAAAAAGCATCACAGGAGTTGTTTACTTATTTAGACAATATGGTTAAAGAGAAATTATAATTCTCTTTAACCCGCTATTTATACACAATGCCATTAAGTTAAGAAAATTAATGTTTTTTTGGAACCGGTACTTCAGTCATAAGTATCTACACAACTCAAAACTCCATCTACATCAGATATCTTGTTCCTGGTTACGAGCCTGCAGCTTAATCGAACTAAAAAAACTTTCTGATTTCCAACATATTTTTACTGTTTGTATGTTCTGTCTCTCATACAAGCAAACAGGCATAAGAGGCAACAAACAAGCGTTTAAATATAGCCTGTGCACTCTTATGTTGCCATTTTTCCAAATTAAACCCTGAACTCTTTAGCAGTTGTTAAACGAGTGCTTTCATTGATTTCATTGAAAAAGATAGCATATGCTTCTTCTAGGAGCTCTTTTTCTATCTCATGGATAGTTTGAGTGTCTTTGATGTTAAATTTGTTTCTAGATACATCACTGTTCTCGTAGTAAAACTCACTACTTACTAACTGATACTTTGATGCCATACTTTTTTCTGAGGAGTTGAGCTTTTTTTATAACAGAAGTATTTTGTTGTAGTATATCCTTCAATAGCTTGAAAGATAGATACAATTTTTGAGATAATATTTTTATTGTTCGGATTCTTGCTCTGCCAATTCAAATTTAAAGTGCTTATTTTAGGGGTTTTAAGGGGTGGATGGGGTAGAGGGTTTCACTGTATCCCTGTTTTATTGTATTTTTTAAATACAAAATAAAAATATACCCCTAAAAATTAAAGTGACCTACAATTCTGCTTTATACTTTTTAATACCTAAAACTGTAATGATTGATTTTTCTTCATCAACTTTATATACAACTGTATACCCTTTATAAATCAAGTCTCGGATATTATCATCATCAAAGTAAATTGATTTTCTACATTTGTAAGGCATATGGTGTATATCTTCAATTAATTTTTTTATCCCTTTTTTAAATTGATTTGCTCTATTCTTGCTATCTTGTGCAATATAGTCCCAAATGTTATTAAAAGAATTTATAAACCTTGGCTCATAGATAATTTTCATACTTAATTGCTAGTATGATGTTCTATTGTATTCCATACTTCTGTATGTGAAAGAGGTTTTGTCTTTCCACTTTCAATATTTTCTAAAGCATTTTGGAAATAAGCTTTATCCTCTTGAAATTGCTTAGAGTTTAAGTAATCATCTTTTCTATCTACTAGATTCAGAAGGTATTCATTAATTTTTGATTGCATATCAATGCCAGCACTCTTGAGTTTTTGATAAACATCATCTTGAATATTTAAAGATATTTGCATCTGTAATTACCTCCTTTAGTTACCTAAGTATAACATATTTTTGATGATACAGGTTAATTGTAATTATAATATTTATTTGTATTTTGTTGTATTTTGGGACTGTGATTAACTTTGCTATTTGATTATTTTAGATTTAGAGCATGAAAAAAATCAGTTAAATCTACTTCTAATACATTTGCAATTTTTGCAAGGTGTTCAATATTAAAATGTATAATGCCCCTAAAAATCAAGACAGCATCTCCAGAAATCTAATTTCATCTTCATCTGTTACCTTATGCCACATTTTTTAGATATTCAAGCGCCAATTATCAACAGTTACTACTTCGATAGTCCATTGAAAATGATTTTTTCTAAAGCTGAGCTATCTGCAAACTGTACACACTCTATAGCAGCATCAATGTACTCACTTGGAGTAATGTGAGAATAGTCTATAAACTGATACCCATTATATGCAGCTATCATATCAATAAACATCCTTGTAATTCTCCCATTGAGCTCATAAAAAGGGTGTAGGGCATTAAGTTCACATTTGTAATAAGCCAGCTTTTTTACAAACTCTGATTTTGGACGTGATGTATAATCTTTGAGAAAATTATCATTAGCTAAATCTGTAAATATTTTTTGAGATGAACTTTTGACAAATTCACCTTGACAAAATCTTGACTCACCTTTTGCCATGTTGAAATCCCTGTATAGTCCAGCCCAATCATATAGTGATTCAAACGTTCTTTTGTGTAGTGAAATGAAATATATCTCATCAAAATGAGTGTTCTCGTTAAGTTCATTGAAAAAGACAGTATATGCTTCTTCCAGGAGCTCTCTTTCTATCTCATGGACAGTTTCTGTGTCTTTGATATTAAATTTGTTTCTAGGAACATCACTGTTATCGTAGTAAAACTCACTACTTACTAACTGATACTTTGATGCCATATTTTTTTCTAAGGAGTTGAGCTTTTTTTATAACAGAAGTATTTGTTGTAGTATATCCTTCAATAGCTTGAGAGACAGATACAATTTTTGAAATGATATTTTTATTGTTTGGATTCTTACTCATAAAATACTTCCTTAAATAGATAAGTTATTATAACAAAAAATAGATGATGAATAGATAAGTTGTATATTTTGAAAAGTTGTAAAAATGTTACTGTAAGTGTCAGTCGTATTGTCAGTAAAAATCCCGCCAATTTTAAGATTTAGTTTTGAAAGTGCCTAATTTAGGGAGTTTAAAGTGGATGGGGTAGAGGGATTCGAACCCCCGAATGCCAGTACCAAAAACTGGTGCCTTACCGCTTGGCGATACCCCAATGCTTTGTAGATTAAAGATTGGTTGCGGAAACAGGATTTGAACCTGTGACCTTCGGGTTATGAGCCCGACGAGCTACCGAACTGCTCTATTCCGCGGTGTTTCAAACACTTTTACTCTGTGTTTGTGAGCGAAATTATAGACAAAAATTTCTTTTATGTCAAGAGTTTTTTATTAAAAGTATTAATTTTTTTTTTGAACTCTTTTTAATACTAATTTTCCTATAATAAAGAAAAGAAAAATATTAATAAATAAAGAGAAAATATGAAACCGATAGAAAGAGTTTTACAGGCTATAGAAGATATTAAAAAAGGTAAAATGGTTATTATGGTTGATGATGAAGACAGAGAAAATGAGGGCGATCTGGTCTATGCAGCTGCCTTTTCTACACCGGCACATGTAAACTTTATGGCAATGCACGCACGGGGGCTTATATGTGTTGCTCTTTCTAAGTCTATTGCCGACAGACTTGATTTGAATCCTATGGTGAGTTCAAATACCTCTTCGTATGAAACTGCCTTTACAGTCTCTGTTGATGCTAAAGATGCACTGACAGGAATTTCAGCTAAAGAGCGGGACGATACTATAAAAATATTAGCCAACCCCCTTTCAAAGCCGGATGAACTGGTAAAACCGGGACATATTTTTCCTCTCATTGCAAAAGAGGGCGGTACACTTGTAAGAACAGGCCATACGGAAGGCTCTGTTGATCTGTGCCGTTTGGCAGGGCTGAGTGAAGCGGGGGTAATTTGTGAAATAATTAAAGATAACGGTGAAATGGCCCGTCGTGATGATTTGGATATTTTTGCCAAAAAACATGATCTGCATACAGTATTTATTTCTGATATTGTTGAGTATAGACTTTCGAATGAAAGACTTGTAAAAGAGACAGAGGTGCAGGAGATAGAGTTTTTCGGTGTCAAAGTGCAGCAACATACATTTGAAGACCATGATGGTATAAAACATACAGCGATACTTTTTTACAATGCAGGAGAAGTTGCAAATGTACGGGTTCATAATGTAATTCCTGACTGTGAACTGCTTTTGCAACAAGAGAAATACAATAATTTGATCAATTCTATAGAATATCTGAAGCAAAACAGCGGTTTGTTGGTTTTTATAAACAAAACACATCATCAGGACAATGCGGCCATAAAAGAGTTTGGAATAGGGGCGCAGATTATTAAATCATTTGGTATTTCAAAAATGAATCTTATTACTTCTATGAAAAAAACCGACTTTGTAGGACTGAGCGGATTTGGACTTGAAGTAAATGAGATTATTGATATTTAACTGATGTACAAATTTTTTCTTCTTGTCTCTGTATTTGTTACATGTAATGCAGATTCACAGATGATACAGCGTACAAAAGTATTGATGGGTACTTTTGTGTCAATATCTGTCGACAAGGAAGATAAAAAATTTCTTAAACCCTCTTTTGAGATTATCAAAAGGGTCGATAACTCGCTCTCTACCTATAAAAAGAATTCTCCAATATCTCAACTTAATCAAAACAGACATGCATCTTTAGACAAGTATTCTTATGAAGCTTTGACGCTTTCTTTAAAATACTATAAGCAAACACACGGGTACTTTAATATTGCGATAGGAACAATTACGAAAGATTTATACAGATTTGGTGCCAAAGAGCGTATTGCTTTGAAAAATGAACTTGAAAAAAGTTCTGTTTCTGTCAATGAGCTTAGATTTGATAAAGATGAGGCTTTTTTAGGCAATGCAGTAAAAATAGATCTTGGCGGTATGGGAAAGGGATTTGCAGTAGACAAAGTCAGTGAATTTTTACTGCAAAACAAGGTGAAAAAGGCAGTTGTTGCCCTGAGCGGAGACATTCGATGCATAGGCAGCTGTAAAATTGCCGTTAATAATCCTTTGGATGTGACACATCCTTTGGTTACATTTATAATACATAACAGCGGTGTAAGTACAAGCGGAAATTATAATCGTTATATAAAAAGCACAAAGTATAATCATCTCATTAATCCAAAAACAAAAGAATCAGAACAAAAATTTATCTCTATAACGCTTGTCTCAAAACTTCCATCAGCAACACTCGATGCATATGCAACGGCTGCGAGTGTTATGCCGATAAAAGAAACATATGCATTTTTAGATTCTAAGAAGATAGGCTACATTATTTTGCAAGCAGATAAAAAACTTGTTATAAGCAAAAATATAGCTGAATATACTGATATGTTTATTAAAAATTAAATGATTCAGTTTTTAGAATTCTTATTTTGGTAAGCTCTTTGTTATATTGCAGCTTTAACTCTTTTGCTGCTTTTTTTGAGATAAGCCGAAAACCAAGTGTTAGTACAATTTTATCACCTTTTTGCAGCTTTGTGTTGTAAATAATATTTTTTTTCGCATAAATAAGGGTGTCTTTTAAAATATTTGTTGCTTCAAAAGGCATACTTTCTTTGTTGCCTTTTCCGAAAATACGTGTAAATATATAAGGTTCCTGAACTATTTTGTCTGCTCCGCGAATGATTGTAACATTGAGGACTCCTTCTCTGTAGGCCTGTCCGAACAGAGCATGATTGGCAAGATTTTCAATGCTTACCTGAAAGCCTTTTTCATGTTTTTGTACATGAAAATTGATATATTTTCCGAGACTTTTGCTGAGTTTGTGCAGACCTGCTATGCCATGATAGGCATGAGTCTTACTGTCGCTGAGTGTTGTTTTGCTGCCCATGGTTTGCGGCATATGACAGGATATGCAGGTATTTTTGTCTTTTTTGTCAATATACGCATCAAGCATGATGATATCAAAATCATGCGCATTGTTTACATGTGAATGGCATCCCATGCAGACATTGCCGTTATAGTAGTTTTCATTGTTGTATTCAATTTGGTGATAAGGAGAATTTTTAGAGCGTTTGATAAGACCAAAAAAAGAAGTTGTTGTTTCATATGTAACTTTGGATCTGTTTCTTTTATCTTCTTGGGCACTAAAGAAGTCTTTTTTCTTTCCTGTTAAAATATTTTTGTTCGCTTCATCATATTTTTGAATATTTTTGATTGTATGGCAGTAGATACATGATATCGGTTCTTCTTTTTCCTGTTGCAGGTTTTTTGCGCTTGGTGCATGGCAGCTGTTGCATTTGCCTCTTTCTTTTTCTTTGTGTTCTTTCTCAAAGACCGCTCTATATATTGCATCATTAGCAAGCGATGACTTTCTGTGAATGGAATCATAATATTCTTTATAGATTAAAGGATGGCATTTTTGACACACTTTGTTGTCGTTTGCAAAGGAAGCATTACATGTAATAAGAAGTAATAAAAATAATAAAAGTGTTTTCATAGCAAATATTGTAGCCAATTAATCATATAAAATACTTTTAAAGAGTATAAACAAAGTATACAATATGACAATTTCAAAGAAAAAAAATGAAAATATTTTTAAAAATGCAAGCGATTCAAAACCGTTTATAAGAGCAAATGGTGTAAAAATTTCTAAAAATGAGAGTATAAACAGAGCAGATGTAAGCAGTCGCAGTTCTTTTGTTCTTTTTTTGTGTGTAAAGAGCAAAAAGTGCACGGTAACCATTACGAAAAGTCCAAAGGCAAAAATATGCGGCAAGATGATTTTCAGTATGCCGCCTGGTGTTTTAGGTGCTATGAAAAGTGCTTCATTTCCAAGATAGTATGTTAACACACCTTCAGTCGTGAAGCCGATCTTGGATGCAAAAAGAATACTGCTGCTTATAAGAAGGAGTATTGAAAAGAGAATAAAGTAAAATATAGCAAGGTTATAGGCTTTTTGCAAAATTAAGGCTCCATAATGAATAAATAACCATGTAAAATGCACACAAATGCCATAAATAATATGTTACAAGATAAATATACACAAAAAAAGGATGTATATAATATGAAAGCGTAAGGGCAATGAGCATAATCAGCGCACTTGTCATCACACTGTTAAGGCAAAAAAGTTTCAGAGTGTCATTTGCGGTTAAGCGGATAAATATAGCACTGAGTGTGAGAAGTATCATCATCATGAAAAATATTTTGGTATGAATATATTCCAAAAACGAGGCTTCGGAGATGGGTTCGAGGAAATTTTCTTCATTTCCAAAAAGTGTGAATTTTACCTGTTCATAAAAAAGACCAAAGTTGCTGGAATCTACAAAAACTTCAGCAGCAAAATACAAAAGCATGAAAACGAGCAAGCCGTTGAGCATAGGTTTGATCGATGAATCTTTCTTTAAGTCTTTTATAAGAGTAAAACGCAATTATTTATCCTTATAGAGCATATTGTATATGGCAAATGCTATACGCGAACCATCAGTAAGACTCTTTGCGCTCATTGTTGCACCTGAGATATTTGTTATTTCACGATTGAGTTTTAACAACTTATCAGTTTTTTTGTTTTTAAACTGTTGCGTCCATCTTTTTGGCGGAAGATATTCCAGTGTTTCATTAAAGGCAATGACTTCTATCCCCTGTAAAACAGAGTCTTTGAAAAAATAGAGTGTTACTGCATTTTTGGAACGAACTTTTCTGTTAACAAGTATGCCGTATCCTAATATTTTTCCGTTTTTTTCGGCTATATATACTCTGTAGATTTTTGTAGTCAGTTTTACACCTGCATTTTTTTGTACTGTTTTAAATTTCTCATGGGTCAGAATAATATTCTTCTTGGTAATTGTTGCATTAAGATCAAAATTTTCTTTCATTGCATCAATAGGAGATACAAGGAGTTGGGCTGATAGCTGTTGTGTCAATAGCAGTATAAATAGTGAAATATATTTCATAGCTTAATTCTTTAAATATTTTATTTTTAAAATTCTAGCAAAATAATTGGGGTTTTGCAGTAAAATTGCTGCAAAACCTTATAAAGGAGAAAATATGTCCGAATGTTTTTAAAAAACAAAACCTAAAGATATGCCGGTAATGTTCCCTGTCGCCGCATTGTCTGAGACAACATACTCAGCTTTAAGGACTACCTGCTCATGTGGGAAAAAGTTAATCCCAAGTGTCACATCTGTTATGGCATCACCTGCAGTTCCGCCGTTGCTTACTTCTGATTGCGGGTTGTATCGTTCATATTGCACAAAAAGAGGTGTTTTTTTGTCTGTACCTATTAAAGAGGCAATATTGTAACTTGCATTTAAGAAACCGCCGTAATTTGCTGTAACCTGTTGACTTGCATTTGTATCAAGTCTTTTGTTTTGTGCATAGGTACCGTAAATTCTTGCTGCGCCTATTTTGTAGTCAAGATGAACATCTACCATAAGCAAATCTTTTGAAAAGTATGATGAAGCACCGATAAGCAAACCGCTTTTTCCGGTGTAGTCAACTCTTATCTGTCCTGCTGCATCCGGATTTTTCACTAAACGCCCGCTGCCGCGGCCGTTTCTTACCCACTTGTCCCCGGTATCCGTTATCTGCAGTGCTGTGACTATAGAGGCTTTATACTCTATGCCATCTGCAATTTCACCGTAAACCATTGCCCCTGAAGTATTCCATGTAGTCGGAATAATATACTTTGCTGTATTTGGACGCTGTATCGTTGTAAAGAGTGTCGGTTCGTGCTGTTCATTCATTAAACCCATCGGGAGCAAGAAGTTACCAAGACGTGCATTGAAGTTTTTGTTCCCGATGAAGTCAAGGTACATAAATTCAACAGCTACAGTATCACCGGTCGCACCTGTACTGGTAGCTTTTACTCCGCCGCCTTCATACTCAATTTCCGAGTTTAAAATGATATTGTCAGCAAACTTATATCCAAAATATGTTATAAATCTTTTTATCTGTGTTTCAGAACCAGCCTTTTGTGTACTTGAATAATACATTTCACCGTATCCGCCGATACTTAACGGTGATTTTGAGTAATAAACTTTAGAAGCAGCACTACCTAGACCGGTATAACGCTTTTTCTCATCAACTTTGGTATAATTAAAGCCGGTTTTTAAATCACTTGTTTCATCAACAAGAATCTGTGTCATTTCTTTGAGATCTTTCACTTCCTGTTGAAGCTTGAGAATATCTGTTTTGTCATCCCCGAAAGAGGCACTGCTTACTAATAACATACTCGCTAAGGCGAGTGAGATTTTTGACTTTTTCATTTTTTATCCTTTTTGTTGATTGTGATATTTACTATCAAAATCTTTTTGATGCGGAAATTATATACTTTTTCTTTTTAAATATTCTTAATTTTAATAATTATTATTGATATTAAAGAATAATCTTTGATATAATAAAGAAAAAAAGAGATTGAGAGTATATGAGAGAAATATTTATAAGAAACGAAGACGGAAAAAAAGTATTTATAGAAGTTGATTTGCATGCCTATGGCTACAGTAACAAGTATGGATGGCTGTTGAGTGTGTTTATAAAGTTTGATGCTTTGGATGAGAGTGCGGAAGGCTTTGAAGAGTACCTGGATGTCAAAGAATCTTTGATTATAGCATTGGAACATGATGACAAAGCAAAATATGTCGGTTCGAGGGTTGTAGATGGCTGGAGTGAACTTTATTTTTATGCGCTTGACTCCAAAGGTTCAGATGCAATTGTGGCAAATATACTCAAAGATGCAAACTATATATATGAAAGCAGTGTAGTTCGTGATACAAAATGGGACTTTCATTATAAAAACCTTGCTCCAAATGAACTCGAACTGTGTCATATAGAGAGTGAAAAAATTATTTTTCTGCTTGAAGAAGAGGGGGATGATCCGGAAATTCCGAGAGCTGTAGAGCATTATGTCTCTTTTTATACACCTACACAAAAGAATAAATTTTTAAACTCTTTATCTCTTGAAGGTTTCAGTTTCAAAGATGAGATAAGCAGTGAAGAGTTTGAAAACGGTGTAGCTTTACTCAAAATACATGCTGTGACAAGAGAGGAAGTAAAAAAAGTTGTCAATGAACTTTTTGAAGCAATAAAAAAAGAGCAGGGCTATTATGAAGGATGGAGCACACTTTTAGCACAAGAAGAAAATGTTTAAAATAGCAGGTGTTATCAATTATCTTGCAGTGGTTTTTCTGAATGCTTTTACAGATCTCGGGCATAAAATCATTATACAAAACACGATATTTAAGGTTTATGACGGAAGTACACAAATTGTCTTGACGGCAATCGTTAATGCCTTGGTTTTACTTCCTTTTATTTTGATTTTTTCTCCTTCGGGTTTCTTGGCAGACAGATTTGCCAAAAACAAAATTATGGAGTATGCTGCTCTTTTTGCGGTGATTATTACCCTTGGTATTACCTATGCCTATTATCATGGGTATTTTGTTTTTGCTTTTATTTTAACCTTTTTGCTTGCCATGCAGAGTGCAATTTACGGCCCGGCGAAATACGGATATATAAAAGAGTTGGTTGGTGTGAAATTTCTCAGCAGTGCCAACAGTGCTGTTCAGGCAATCACAACCGTTGCAATTCTTGGCGGTATTATTTTTTATACGGTTTTGTTTGAGGGAATGTACAGGGATACTTTGGTAACAGAGTCCCAAATTTTGCAAACTGTTGCGCCTCTGGGCTGGCTTTTGGTGATCGGTTCGATAATTGAGTGGTTTTTAGCCTCAAAACTGCCAAATAAAATGATAGAAGCGAGCAAACGGGATTTTCGCTTAAAAAAGTATGTGAGCGGTGTCTATTTGTTCAGAAACATTAAAACAGTCAGAAGAAACAGAGAAATCTTTGATGCTATTATCGCACTCAGTCTTTTCTGGTCAATATCACAGGTTGTTTTGGCTGTATTTGGCGAATATGCAAAAGATGAGCTACATGTAACCAACACTATTTATGTGCAAGGTGTGATGGCACTTGCAGGGATAGGCATTGTTGTCGGATCAGTTATGGTTGCAAAACTCTCAAGATTTTATATCAATGTCGGTTTGGCGGGGATAGGGGCAACCATTATAACGCTTATTGTTTTGAGTGTGCCGTTTTTGCACTCTATGACATTTATTGCAATTATGTTTACACTCTTTGGTATTTTTGCAGCATTTATTTTGGTACCGTTAAATGCAAGAATTCAGTATCTGGCTTCACGTGTACATCTTGGAATTATTTTGGCAGCAAATAATTTTATACAAAACATATTTATGTTTACTTTTTTATTGTTGACAACGATATTCGCATATTTCGGGATGAACGCTGAACTGCTTTTTTATTTTATGGGGATGATAGGCATTTATCTGATACGTAATTTATATAAAAGATATGTAGTAGAGATGTTTTTTTCACTTATGGGTCTTATTGCGGCATTGCGGCATAAATATATTTACATAGGATTAGAAAATATCCCGGAGGACAAAGCTGTTTTATTACTGGGAAATCATGTCAGCTGGCTTGACTGGATTTTATTGCAGTTGCCTATAGTAAGACGAATAAATTATATGATGGACAAAGATATTTATAACTGGAAATTTTTTCACGCTGTTTTTAAAAAGGGGGAAGCAATCCCTCTTTCGCCAAGAGCATTCAAAGATGCAATGAAAGAGGCACATAAAAGATTAAAAAAAGGCAGCATTGTCGCTTTGTTTCCGGAAGGCGAAATATCACAGGACGGAAATATACATGAGTTTAAGAGAGGGTATGAGCTGATTCCAAAAGATTATGAGGGTGTTATTGTTCCTTTTTATATAGATAAAGGTATATTTGGCAGTTCTTTTGCAAAATATAGGCCAAAAGGTGCCAAAAGGAATATTTTTAAGCGCAGAGTAGTTAAAATCTATTTTGGAAATCCTCTGCCGATTGATACAAAAGCAAAAGAGTTACGGGATATAATTTTACAAATGAGAGAAAAATATGAAGCTGAATAAACCAAAACATAATCTTTATAAAAATGGTATGTATGCAGTAGAGGGTTTTATAGATATAGTGAAAAATGAAACATCATTTAAGTGGCAGCTTTTTATGCTTGCGGTGATGGGTATTGTTGCCTGGAGTTTGCCGGTAGGTTTTGTACACTCAAGTATCCTTTTTATTTCACTGTTTATACCTGTGTTGGCAGAAGTCGCAAACAGTGCCATTGAAAGAGTTGTGGATTTGGTGACTAACGAGTATCATATTTTGGCAAAACAGGCAAAAGATGCCGGTGCGACTTTAGTTCTGTTAAGCTTATTGGTTACACTTATGATATGGATTTTTACATTAGCTGATGCTTTAGTATAGGGAGAATTATAATGAATACAACGTTAATAATAGGTGCGGGCGGCGTAAGCCGTGTCGTTGTGCATAAATGTGTACAGAATGCAGAGGTATTTGGAAAAATAGTACTTGCAAGCAGAACAAAATCAAAATGCGATGATATTAAATCAGAACTGCCAGATGCAGATATAGAAACCTATGCGCTTGATGCCGACAATACGCAGGAGATAGCAGATTTGATAAATAAAGTGCAGGCGGATATTGTTATCAATGTGGCACTTCCTTACCAGGACCTAACAATTATGGACGCCTGTATTGTAACAAAAACAGATTATTTGGACACTGCAAACTATGAACATCCCGATGAGGCAAAATTTGAGTATAAACTGCAATGGGAAAAAGACGAAGCCTTCAAAGAAGCAGGTATTATGGGTTTGCTTGGCAGCGGTTTTGACCCGGGTGTGACAAATGTTTTTTGTGCCTATGCGCAAAAACACTATTTTGACGAAATTCATACTATTGATATTCTTGATTGCAATGCAGGTGATCACGGCTATCCTTTTGCAACAAACTTCAATCCTGAGATCAATCTTCGTGAAGTTTCTGCAAACGGGCGATACTGGGAAAACGGCAAATGGATAGAAACAGAGCCGATGGAGATAAAAATGGTCTGGGATTATCCTGAAATCGGACCTAAAGATTCTTATCTGCTTTATCATGAAGAGATGGAATCCCTTGTCAAGCATATAAAAGGGCTTAAGCGTATTCGGTTTTTTATGACCTTTGGCGAGAGTTATCTTACGCATATGAAGTGTCTTGAAAATGTAGGCATGCTGGGAATTGAGCCGATTGAGCATCAGGGGCAACAAATTGTTCCGATAGAGTTTTTAAAAACACTGCTCCCTGATCCGGCTTCTCTTGGTCCCCGTACAAAAGGAAAAACAAATATCGGTATTGTGGCAGAGGGCATAAAAGACGGCAAAAAGAAAAAAATCTATATTTATCAGGTAAGTGATCATGAAGCATGCTATAAAGAGGTGAACTCTCAGGCTGTCTCTTATACGACGGGAGTTCCTGCGATGATAGGTGCAAAGTTGATGCTTGAAAAAGTCTGGTACAAAACAGGGGTGCATAATATGGAAGAGTTTGATCCTGATCCGTTTATGGAAGAGCTCAATAAACAGGGATTGCCTTGGAAGATTCAAGAACTAGACTAAACAAATGAATCCAATTAAAACACCGTGTTATATATGCGAGGAAACCCTTTTAGAAAAGAATCTGCAAACTTTAGCGTATGTGCAAGAACAAAGCGGTGCCAAAATTATTTTGGCACTCAAGGGCTTTGCAATGTGGAGCACTTTTGAACTGGTGGCAAAATATTTAAAAGGCTGTACAGCCAGTGGTCTGTATGAGGCAAAACTTGCCCGTGAAGAATTTTGCAAATACAACCCGGATGCAGAAGTGCATACTTATTCTCCGGCATATAAAGATGATGAGATTGAAGAAATAGCCAAAATATCTGATCATATAGTCTTTAATTCTCCAAATCAATTGGAAAAATATATTTGGAAAGTCAAAGAAATCAATGAAAATATTCATGTTTCTTTGAGAATAAACCCTGAAGTCTCTTCTTCTCCGGTCGATATATACAACCCCTGCGGTTTGTACAGCAGACTGGGAACAACTCTGCAGAATTTTGATGAAAAACTGCTTGAAAAGATAGACGGACTCAATTTTCATGCGCTTTGTGAGCAAAATGCAGATGCGCTTGAACAGGTTTTAGCGGCTTTTGAAGATAAATTCGGAAGATATTTGAAAAATTTGCAATATATTAATTTTGGCGGAGGACATCACATAACCAAAAAAGGCTATGATATAGAGAAACTTGTTTGGATAATCAAAGAATTTCGTAAAAAATATAATATTGATGTCTATTTGGAACCCGGAGAGGCCGTCGGTTGGGAAACAGGATATCTGCAGTCCACTGTTTTGGATGTTTTTCAAAACGGTATGAATATTGCCATTCTTGACACCTCTGCAGAAGCACATATGCCTGATACACTGGCAATGCCGTATCGTGCCCAAGTAAGAAATGCAGGCATGGCAAATGAAAAAAAATATACCTACCGTTTAGGCGGAAACACCTGTCTTGCAGGTGACATCATGGGGGATTACTCTTTTGATTCTCCTTTACATGTAGGAGATACTGTTATATTTGAAGATCAAATTCATTATACTTTTGTCAAAAATACCACCTTTAATGGTGTGAAACTTCCTTCTTTGGCGATAAAGCGCAAAAACGGAACAATTGAACTTGTAAAAGAGTTTGGATATGAAGATTACAAAAACAGACTTTCATGAACTTTTAGTCAAAATCGCCAAAATAAAGATTTATTAAAAATGCAATTGCATAATTTGCTTTGTAACTGTTTTCCTTGTGAAAGTTTACAGAGGGACTGATCTGATAAAAAAACCATTTTTTCCATATGTTTTTTCTAAAAGTCAAAACTGTAGCATAATTATTTATACCGCTGTATTTTTTAGAAGACTGTTCTGTTATATATTCTGTATTGCCGGAAAATATTTCAGATATACTTAGGATGTTTTTTTTGTTAAAGTTCCAATAGTATTGTGCCGAGATATCATAGTCCATTCCCTTTACCTTTGTTTTTGTTTCTCTGTGTAAGGTGAGCCTTAACAGTGATCTGTCTGTAAGTGTATTGTCGAAATAGATGAAAGTTCTTTCTGTAAAACTCTCTTTACTCGAATACTCAAAAATCTGCATAGGTTCGATTTTCCAGTTTTTTGCAATAAAAACTTTATAATATCGTGCTCTGACAAACGGATAAAAGCCTCTGATTCCAATGGAATACCTGCTTTGGATCTCGTAACTGTCTGATCTGAAATAGTTGAGACCAAGTTCTGTGGCAGCATTTTTGTCTATTATGTTTTTGTTTTCATTGATGCCTGAGATAAAAAGATTAAGCTTCTGATTTGTTCTTTTGAGGGCAATGTTGGCATTTATGTTCAGGGTACTTTTTTCTTTGTATTTTGACTGAAATTGTGTATTTAGATTTACACTGACAAATGATTTTTCTGTTTCATTGAAATATTTTTCATTTTTAAAAAAATCATCATAGCTATTTTGTGCTTTTTTTCCTGTAAACAGTTTGCTGATCGTCTGATCAAGGGTGTCTGAATAGCCTGTGACTTTGTCAGAAATTATTTTATGCGCAGTATCAAGATACGATGAATTTGTATCTATGGATTCGGCACGGAGCACACAAAGTAAGAAAACAAATAAAAATAAAAAAAATTTCATACTAAAGCTTCCTGAAAATAATGTATGTTTGTTTTATCGGTTCAAGGTGTATACAAAAAAATTTCAATATAATAGCATATAAAGTTTATGCTGAGTAACTCCGAAACTCTTAAGATAAGAAAGGTTGAGAATGATAGAAGATAAAGAACGTTGGAATATTCGCCATGTAGAGAAGCCGATGCGAAAAAATGTAGAACCGATAGTTGAAAAGTATATAGATTGTGCAGCAGGAGACAGAGCCTTGGATATTGCCTGCGGAATTGGCAGAAATACGCACTTTTTAGCAGAAAAAGGTTTTGAAGTTGATGCTGTGGATTTTAGTGATTATGCACTTTCTCAGATAAAAGATGATGAGAAAGTAAATAAAATAGAAGCTGACCTGGACAGTTATAATTTAGAGAAAAATACGTACGATCTCATTATCAATATTAACTATTTGAGCAGAAGGTTGTTGCCGCAGATCAAAGAAGCTCTCAAGCCGAACGGCCTGTTGATTTTTGAAACTTTTATTGTGGCACACGGCGATTTTAATCAGCCGGCAAACCCTGAATACCTTTTGCGTACAAATGAATTGCTGCATGCTTTTATCGGGCTTGATATTATCTACTATGAAGAAAAAGACGAAGTGAATCTGCGAGGCGAAGATACCCGTGTAGCCTCTCTTGTGGCAAGAAAGAGATGTTAGATTTTTAGAAGTACCCATTTAGATAAAGGTTTACATGTACACAAATTCTCTGCAGATATATGATTTTTTAGAAGCAAAAAACCTGTTGCAGTATTCGCCGAAATTGTGGTGGCCCAATGCGGGAACCTTTGAAGTTGTTGCAGGTGCTGTATTGACGCAAAACACAACATGGAAAAATGTTGAAAAGTCTTTAAAGAATTTAGACATGTTTTTGGATTTGAACAGTTTTGCCGCTTTGGATGCAGACGTCTTAAAAGAGAAGATTCGTCCAAGCGGATTCTATAACCAAAAAGCACCAAGGCTTTTGCAGCTTGCAAAAAACATTCAAAATGAATTTGGTGATTTTGCATCTTTTCAAAAAGAGGTAAGCAGAGAGTGGCTTTTACTGCAAAAAGGCATCGGACAGGAGAGTGCGGACGCTATTCTCTGTTATGCCTGTTTTAGAGATGAGATGGTTGTAGACAGTTATACAAAAAGGCTGTTAAAGAGTTTTGACATAGAGTTTAAAAATTATATGCAGTATAAAGAATTTTTGGAATCAGGCATAAAAGAGGCCTTTACATGTAAAGATTTAAACCTTATATATGCCCGATATCATGGCATGATAGTAGAATACAACAAAATATGTAAATTATAAACCTTCAAGCAGAACATTCCAGAGCCGATTTACTTCCTGGTTGTCTAAAAAAAGAGAAGATTTGTTTTTAAAGAGTTCTTTTAGTCCTTTTTTGTTGATTGCGAGCGTATGCGAACACTGTTCATGCGTTGGAAGATATGCACGCAAGAGCGAGACATCCCCATCAATTTTTTTGGAACATAAAAAGCAGTGCATATCTTTATGCAGCCGTCCTTCATGCTCCAAAAGTTTGGTATAGGCTTCAATAGCTACGCGTTTGGGGTTTTGTCTGTTCCAGTTTTGTGAAGCTTCCTCAATTAAATCAAAATAAAAAGAACCAATATCTTCAGAGTCTTTCAAGTGCTTATAGAAAAGCCCTAAAAAATCCTGCCATAATCGCAAAAGATTATAATCATTTATCCAGCTGTATCCAATGTGTATAACATCTTTAAGTCTTGATATAGTGGATTTTGCCGAGTTTTCGACTTCATAATCAATTTTAAAACCTATATTTATCACACCATGGCGTGCACCGTAGAATCTGTAAAGGGTATCTAAGCTGTTTTGAGATAAAATATTTACTATTAAATCTTCGTCTTTGACGCGATTTAAATTAATGATAAAACCTTGCACCTAATTGCTTCCTATATACACACTTTTTAATTTTTTTTAAAATATTTTACACTTATTATGCTTATTTAAACCAAAAGAAAGTATAATTTACATGCTTTGTCTAAATAGACTAAGTTTCTTTAAAAAGAGATTAAATTTATATGTTTTGCATATAAAATTTACAAATTTGGGAGTTGAAATGGTTGAACATCATGATTTATTAAGATCATTTAAGGATAATTGCGGTTTTGGTCTTGTCGCCAACATCAAAAACAAACCTTCACACAAAGTGCTCAATGATGCAGTGACTGCGCTTGAACGCATGATGCACCGTGGTGCTGTTGCTGCAGATGGAAAAACGGGGGACGGAAGCGGTTTACTGCTTTCCATGCCGACTGATTTTCTTAAAAATGAAGCAAAAGAAAAAGGTATAGAATTACCGTCTCAGTTTGCAGTAGCTGTAGTTTTTACCAAAGAAAAAAAGCATTTGCAGACACTGGAATCTATTTGTAACAACAATGATTTAAAAGTGGTTTTACACCGTGATGTTCCAATTGACACCAATGCTCTAGGAGACCAGGCACTGGCTTCACTGCCTCACATCGTACAGCTTTTCATTGTTCCTAATTCAATCATGGCCACAAACAGATTTGATGCACTTTTATATCTTTCACGCAAAGAAGCAGAACATGAAATGATTTCTGAAAGAGATTTCTATATAGCATCTATGAGTTCGAAAGTGCTATCGTATAAAGGGCTTGTTATGCCTACGCATATCAAAGAATTTTACAAAGATCTGCAGAATGAAAATTTTAAAATCTCTTTTTCACTTTTTCATCAAAGATTTTCAACAAATACACTCCCTGAATGGCGTCTTGCACAGCCGTTTCGTGCTGTAGCGCATAATGGAGAAATCAACTCTGTTGAAGCCAACCGCATTAATGTGGCTATAAAATCTGAATCAATAAAAAGCGAAGTATTCAGCGACGAAGAAATTAAAAGACTGCTTCCTATCCTGCAGCCCGGTGCTTCTGACAGTGCTTCAGCCGATAACTTTTTTGAATTTTTAATTGTAAACGGTATGGACTTTTTCAAAGCTGTCCGTGCAGTGATTCCTCCGGCATGGCAGAACGCACCGCATATGGATCCTGAATTACGAGCTTTTTATGAATATCATTCAACTGTATTTGAAGCATGGGACGGTCCGGCTGCATTTTCAGTAACAGACGGACGATATATAGGCTGTGTACTTGACAGAAACGGTTTGCGTCCATCAAAATACATCGTAACAAAAGATGACAACCTTCTGATAGCTTCCGAGTACGGTGTTGTAGATATTCCCGAAGAAGAGATCAAAGAGCGTGGACGTCTGCAGTCAGGGGAAATGATAGGACTTGATCTGAAATTTGGCAAGCTTCTGAAGAGTCAGGAAATTGATGATTATTTAAAAGGTTCCAATCCGTATATGAAGTGGCTGAATGAACATATGATTTATTTGCAGGAACATGTGGAAGAGCAGTATGTTGTATGCAGAGAAGTTGATGAGGCAGATTTGATTGCCAAACAAAGATATTTTAATGTTACGCAGGAAGTTATTGAACAGGTAATCGAACCAATGGTAAAAGAGGCAAAAGAAGCCGTGGGTTCTATGGGTGATGACACACCTCTTGCAGCTTTTTCTAAAAAACAGCGTAATTTTACTGATTTTTTCAAGCAAAAATTTGCACAGGTTACCAATCCGCCAATTGATCCTATTCGTGAAAAAGTTGTAATGAGCTTAAATACCGGTTTTGGTGAAGTGCATAATATTCTGGATGAAATTCCGTCACATGCGCACAGGCTGAAGTCTATTTCTCCGATAATAACGACTGAAAAGTTGGAAGTGCTCAAGTCTTTTGGCAATGATTCCTCTCCAAGATATCAGGAATTTTATAAAAATGCCACATTTTCAACCACCTATATAAGCGATTTGAAAGCCTCTTTGGAAGCATTGGTTCAAAAAGTCATAGCATCGGTTAAAAATGAAGGAACACGCATTGTCATTTTGGATGACAGCGGATTTGACAAGGACAACAAAGTTATTCCGATGGCAATGGCCATAGGCCGTTTGAACTTCGCTTTACTGAACGAAAAGATTCGTCATTTGGTTTCTATTATCGCTACAACGGGAGAAGTCATTGATTCGCACAGTGCTGCAGTACTCCTTGGATATGGTGCTTCGGCAATCCATCCTTATGTATTGTTCGCAACAGTGGCAAACCAGCTTGAAAAATCAAAAGCGTTAAATATGACATTTTCTGAAGCCTATAAATCTGTACACACTGCACTCAACAGCGGACTCTTGAAAATTATGTCCAAAATGGGAATTGCAACAATTGCCTCTTACAGAAATTCCGGTCTTTTTGATGTAATGGGACTGGATAAAACCATAGTAAAAGAGTGCTTTGCAACATCGCATTGTACGCTCAGCGGACTTACCTATGAAGATATAGACGAAAGACTGCAAAAAGCCCATAAAGATGCTTTTAAAACAAACGGTTTTAACAAAATATTTCCTTTGAATATCGGTGGCTACTATAAGTTTTATACAAATCAGGAACATCATGATTTCGGTCCTGCTGTCATTCATGCAATTCATGCTGTTTCCAAACACCCTACACAGGAAAACTTTGATACACTGAAAAATCTTGTAAACAAGCGCGGATTAAAATTTATTCGTGATTTCTTTGACTTGAAATCAGACAGAAAACCGATTGATATATCAGAAGTTGAACCGAAAGAAGCGATTTTCAAACGTTTTGCATCCGCTGCTATGAGTCTCGGTTCCATTTCTCCTGAAGCCCATGAAACAATTGCCATTGCAATGAACAGAATCGGAGCACAGTCAAATTCAGGAGAAGGCGGAGAGGACAAAGCAAGATACAACACAGAGAGAGTTTCCAAAATCAAACAGGTCGCTTCAGGCCGTTTTGGTGTTACTCCGGCGTATCTGAGAAGTGCAGAGGAGATTCAGATTAAAGTTGCACAGGGTGCAAAACCGGGTGAAGGCGGACAGCTCCCGGGACATAAGGTTACTGCTCTTATCGGAAAGCTTCGTCATACTGTTCCCGGCGTGACACTCATATCACCGCCGCCGCACCATGATATTTATTCTATTGAAGATTTGGCACAGTTGATTTTTGATTTGAAGCAGGTCAATCCTGCGGCAAGAATCGCTGTCAAGCTTGTATCTACTGTCGGAGTAGGCACCATTGCTGCGGGTGTGGCAAAAGCCTATGCTGATAAAATTATTATTTCAGGAGGAGACGGTGGTACCGGTGCCGCTCCGCTGACCTCTATCAAATTTGCAGGGAATCCTTGGGAACTCGGATTGTCTGAAGCACATAATGCGCTTAAGGCAAATAATCTGCGTGGACTTGTAGAATTACAGACAGACGGTGGACTAAAAACAGGACTTGATGTTGTTAAAGCTGCTTTACTGGGTGCTGAGTCTTTTGCTTTCGGTACAGGTGTTTTGACTATTGTAGGCTGTAAGATGCTTCGTATCTGTCATGTTAATAAATGTTCTGTAGGTATTGCAACACAAAACGAAAAACTTCGTGAAGAGTTCTTTAAAGGACATGTTGATCAGGTAATCAATTATTTTACATATTTGGCCGAAGATATCAGAGCCATTATGGCAGAACTTGGGTACAGAACCATGGAGGAAATGATAGGCCGTGTGGACCTGCTGAGTGTCAAAGACGATGAATTTGCCAAGAAATTTGATTTCTCGGCAATCCTGCACAGAGAAGAGGGTGTCAATACGCATCAACAGCCGTTTAATCCGCCTTTTGATGATAACAAATTTGAAAAAGATGTTCTCAAAGAGGCGATGAATGCGATTAAACATCCTGAATACCCGATACGCATCAAAAGAGAAATCCAAAATATCCACAGAAGTTTTGGTGCTTTGATATCCGGAGAAATTGCGAAATACTACGGGGATGAAGGACTGAAGCCGGATACAATCAAAATGAATCTCAGCGGTGTAGCCGGACAGGCACTCGGTGCGTTTTTAATTCCGGGTGTTTCGATTTATCTTGACGGCGTTGCAAATGATTATATAGGCAAAGGTATGCACGGAGGAAAAATCATTATTACTTCCAAAAATGAGGGTGAAGAATTTTCAGCAGGCGGTAACACCTGTCTTTATGGTGCTACCGGCGGAAAACTTTATATTTCAGGCAGTGTCGGAGAGCGTTTTGCAGTACGTAATTCCGGAGCCTTTGCTATTGTTGAGGGGACCGGAGACAATGCCTGTGAATATATGACAGGCGGTGTTGTTGTCATTCTGGGACGTACCGGTATTAATTTTGGTGCAGGAATGACAGGAGGCGTGAGCTTTGTCTATGATGAAGATCATGATTTTATTGAAAATGTAAACAGTGAACTTGTGGAAGCTGTAAGAATTGATACAGATGAGGGAGATGAAGCACGACATTACCTCAAACGCCTGCTCAAAGATTATGTAGTAGAAACAAAGAGCAAAAAAGCTGAAGATTTACTGGAAAACTTTAGAGTGGAAGTACGAAACTTCTGGCTGGTAAAACCTAAAAATTTAACAAAATTACCTCTTAATCTAGAGAACGGAGACTAAAATGCGCGAATACCTAAAAACTGAGAGAATTGACCCGGCAAAAAGACTGGTTGTTGACAGAACAAAAGATTTTGGTGAAATTTACGAAGTCTTTGATAAAGATGAGGCAGCAACACAGAGTGACAGATGTATTCAGTGCGGCGATCCGTTTTGTTTAAACAAATGTCCTTTGCACAATTATATTCCTCAATGGCTCAAATCTATTGCCGAAAAAGATTTGGAATTTGCTTTTAAACTCTCCAATGAACCTTCTCCTTTCCCTGAAGTCATGGGAAGAGTATGCCCGCATGACAGACTTTGTGAAGGGGATTGTACATTAAATGACGGGCACGGGGCGATTACTATCGGTTCTGTTGAAACACACATTACTGAAGCAGGATTTAAAGCAGGATATACACCGGATTTTCCTGGAATAACAACAGATAAAAAAGTGGCTGTTATAGGAAGCGGTCCAGCAGGACTCTCTGCTGCTACCTATCTTTTGCGTTCAGGCATTGCTGTAACCATGTATGAAAAAAGTGACCGTGCAGGCGGTCTTTTGACATACGGTATTCCAAATTTCAAACTCGATAAAAAAGTAGTTGAGAGACGTGTGAAACTTTTGGAAGAGGCCGGATTGACACTTGTGCTCAACAGTGAAGTGGGACGCGATATAGAGTTTGAAACTATTGCAAACGAACATGATGCAATGTTTATAGGCGTTGGTGCAACAAAAGCAAAAAGTGCGGGTATCGCAGGTGAAAATGCACCAAATGTCTACAAGGCAATGGATTATCTTACAAACATACAAAGAAAGAATTTTAAACAGCCGTATGATAAAAAATTTGATTTTAAAGATTTAAATGTTGTGGTCATCGGTGGAGGTGATACGGCGATGGATTGTTTAAGAACTGCAAAACGAGAAGGTGCAAAATCTGTTACATGTTTGTATCGCAGAGATGAAAAAAACATGCCGGGCAGTAAAAAAGAGTATAAAAATGCGATGGAAGAGGGTGTTGATTTTACATTTCTTGTAGCACCCAAAGAGATAATATTAAATGAGGAAGGACGTGCAGTGGCGGTAGAAGTTGTAAAAACAACTCTGGGTGCCAAAGATGCTTCAGGCCGTCAACGCATGGAAGAGGTAAAAGGTTCACAATTCAGAGTGAATGCAGATGTGGTTATAATGTCACTTGGATTTGATCCTGTTGTGCCGTCGTTTTTAGCTGAAAACGGCATAGAGACAAATTCATGGGGTGGGATTATTGTGAATGAAGAGACATACGAAACAACAACACCCGGTATATATGCCGGAGGCGATTGTTTTCGTGGTGCCGATTTAGTTGTAACTGCGGCTTTTGACGGTCGTGAGGCAGCAAGAAGCATTATAGACTCTTTGTTGCAATAAATTCAAGCAGATTTACTTGTTTTTGATGAGTAAATCTGCCTTTCTTCTGAAAAAAATATTTTCAAAAATTCTTTAAAATCAACATTAATTTGCTATAATAGAGTCTATTTATATAATTTAAGGATTTTTTTTGAATTTACTAAACCTTTTTACAAAAACATTTGACAATAAACAACCGGAAAAAGCCGAAGCAGGGTCTCATTGGATTAAATGCAAATCATGTCACTCTCTTATGTACTACAAAGAAGTTGAGAACCAAAACTATGTATGTCCAAAATGTGGGTATCATATCCGTATAGGTGTAAAAGAGAGACTCAACATGCTTGCAGATGAGGGAACATTTGTAGAGTATGATGCTTCATTGGAACCTGTGGATCCGTTGAAGTTTGTTGACAAAAAACCTTATAAAAAACGTCTTGAAGAAGCCTATGCAAAAACAGGAAGAAAATCATCAGTAGTAAGCGGTGAATGTAAAATGAACGGGGTTGATGTACAGCTTGTCATTTTTGATTTTGCTTTTATGGGCGGTTCTTTGGGCTCAGTTGAGGGTGAAAAAATTGTTCGCGCGGCTGAGAGAGCTATTGAGAAAAAGCAGGGTTTGATCATACTCAGTGCCTCAGGTGGTGCAAGAATGCAGGAATCAACCTTTTCACTGCTGCAGATGAGTAAAACTTCGGCGGCACTGGCAAAACTTTCCAATCACAAACTGCCTTTTATCTCTGTGCTTACGGACCCGACGATGGGTGGGGTGAGTGCCTCTTTTGCCAACCTTGGTGACATTATTATAGCTGAACCGGGAGCGTTGATCGGTTTTGCAGGACAGAGAGTTATTGAGCAGACTATTGGTTCAGAATTGCCTGAGGGATTTCAAAGAGCTGAATTTTTACTAGAACACGGTTCCATTGATATGATTGTCAATCGAAACAAGTTGAAAAAAACCCTCTCTGATATGCTGACTTTACTGAAAAAAGACTGATATGAGACTCTATGCGTTATGTGATCAGGACATGCTTGATAAAAAAGGAATTTCTTTAGAATCCTTTATAGGTATTGCAAAAAAGAAGAATGCTGAAATTATACAATATCGAAATAAAAATGCAGACATCGCTTTTATTAAAGCACAATTGATAAAAATCAGAAAACTTTATGACGGTTTTTTGATAGTGAATGATGCCTATGAGCTTGTTGAATTCTGCGATGGTGTGCATGTAGGGCAGGAAGATCTTAAAGCTATAGATACAGATGTATTCAAGGCAGTCAAAATTTTACGAAGTGTTATAAATGAAGACAAAATTTTAGGTATTTCAACGCATAATGAAGAAGAAGTTTTGCAGGCAAATGCAATGGATTTAAACTATATCGGACTTGGCGCATACAGAAATACTGATACAAAAAAAGATGTATCAAGCCTTCTTGGAGATACCCTGGATACCATTGCCTCAAAATCCAGACACCATGTCGCTGCTATAGGCGGTGTGAAACTTAATGATTCATTTGAACATGTAACATACAATGTAATCGGGAGCGGCTTACTCCAATGAATATAGAAATCGTCTCTATAGCAAAAAGAGAAAAAACACTTTACGATCCGCTGTATAAAGAGTTGACAAAAATGATATCAAGGTTTGCAACTGTAAAAGATACGGAGATTTTTTCAAAAGATGTAACAAAAGCACACACAATTTCCCCACAGGCCGCTCAAAAAGCATATACCAAAGCTTTAGAAGCTTATATTGGGAAAGATTTCTGTATAACTTTGCATCCAGATGGAAAACTAGTAGACAGTTTTGAATTTAGTAAGCTTCTAAATGATAAAATGTCCGTAAAATTTTTTATAGGCGGAGCATATGGTTTTGAAAAAGATTTTTTAGACCAAAGCAATGCTGTTGTCAGTTTAGGCAAAATAACAATGAGTCATAAAATTGCCAAGGCGGTTTTATTGGAACAGATCTATAGAGGTTTTGCTATACTGAGCAATCATCCATATCATAAATAAAAGGGAAATATAAGTGCAAGCAAGTGAGTTAAAATATTTTAAAGAGTTACTACTGAGTCGAAAAGAACAGATAGAGAAAAACATTCAGGGTGTCCGAACAGAACTAAGTGAACTGAGTTCGTTAGATTTAAATGATGAAGGCGATCATGCTTCGGCAAATAACAATTCTATGGTAGAAGGTGCTATAATAGAGCAGCAAAAGCAGGAATTGGATGAGATTGAAAAAATACTCTCTAAAATTAAAAACGGTGGTTATGGTGTTTGTGAAATGTGTGAAGATGAAATAGGATTTCAAAGACTGAAAGTAAAACCGCATGCTGCATACTGCATTGACTGTAGAGAAATAGTAGAGAAATCTAAATAAAGGATTGGAGAATGTATATTAAAAGGTACACAGTAGCTGCATTGGTTTGGATGGGACTTGTCGGTTGGTATGTTTACGCATATGTAACACAGGAAAGCATGAGTATAGATCTGTTTGGCATTCCTATGCCGTCACTCTCTATTGCTTTATGGGTAATCATACCGATATTTATCCTATACCTTGCAAGCGTGGCACATATGACATTCTATTCAATTATCGGTAATTTTCGATTACGTAAATATGAAAAAGATTATGAAAAACTTATTAATGCTGTTATTGATGCCTACCTGGGAAAAAAAGAGAGAAACTATACATTTAAAACCGATAGATATACTCTATTGGGAACGCTTTTGCAAAATAGTGAGATGCACCCGGTCGGAGAGATTATAGGAAAAATAAATAACGAAAAAATTGAAAAAGTACTGCGTATTATTCAAGATGTCAAAAACGGTGAAGTTGTGGATCTTAAACCGTACAATTTACCGTCTGACAATGAACTTGTGATACAAAACGAAAGAAACAGATACAAAAAAGGTCAGATAAGTGCAGAAAATATTCTGGCAAACTGTACCAAATATGATGACAGTATATGTAAAGAGGTTTATGTGGATTATGTCAAAACCGCACCATTGAGCGGTATTGAAAAATATAAATCCTTTTTAACAAAAGAGGCTTTACATGTAATCCTTTCAAGAATTAATGCTGATGAAAATATTTTGAAAATCAGCAATGAAGTACTTATAGATTTATTTAAAAAACTTGATCTCAGCAAGAAAGACTATATTGAAATTTCTTCGATTCTATCTAAAGGCGGTATGATTCCGGAACAGAGAATAAAACTTTTTGAAATATTGTCTGAAGAAGATGAAGATGCTGTGGATGCGTATCTTTATACGCTTTATGACCTTGAAATGATAGCACCGGCCAATGCTATTCTTGACAATTCTCAGCCTGATGAGTATCAGAACTTTAAGGCTTATCGTGCGCTTAAAGAGTGTGGACAAAACTTTAGTATAGATATGTTTCTGTAATAATGAAAAAAACAAAACTCTCCTTTGACAAGCCATTATATGTATTAGCCCCATTGGCGGGTTTTACTGATCTTCCTTTTAGAAGTGTGGTGAAAAAATTTGGAGCAGATTTGACTGTCAGTGAAATGTTGAGTTCAAATGCTCTGGCTCACGGTTCACAAAAAACACTGCATATGCTGGAAAAATCTTCTTTGGAAGATCCGTATTCTGTACAAATTGCAGGTGCTGATGTTGATATTGTACGTCGTGCGGTTGAAATACTAAACGAACAGGATGGAATTGACATTATTGATCTGAACTGTGGTTGTCCTGTACCCAAAGTTGTGGGTCACGGCAGTGGCAGTTCTCTTCTTTTGGACCTTCCTCTAATGGGAGATATAATAAAAACTATTAAAAATACTTCCAATAAAAATATGACCAGTGTTAAAATAAGATTGGGCTTTGAAAAGAAAAACCATGTAGATATTGCAAAAGTCGTACAGGACAGCGGTGCAGATTTTATTGCAGTGCATGGAAGAACACGAACCGGCAAGTTTAAAGCAGCTGTTGATTATGATGCAATAAGAGAGATAAAAGAGGCTGTAGATATCCCGGTGATTGCCAACGGAGATATAGACTCTTATGAAAAAGCCAAATGGGTGCTTGAACATACTGGTGCTGACGGGGTTATGATAGGTCGCGGTGCAGTAGGGGCTCCGTGGATATTTCATCAGCTTAAAACCGGTGCAGAATCTATCGAACAGAGTCTTAAACATGAAATTATTATGGAACATTTTGACAAAATGATAGAGTTTTACGGACAGCATGGTGTTGCAATGTTTAGAAAGCATACCCATACCTATTCGAAAGGCTATCGAGGTGCATCAGTTTTGAGAAATGAAGTAAACTCAATTGATGATATAGCAACATACCGTTCAGTCATAGATGACTTCTTTAAAAACAGTGAGATGACACTCTGATGTTAGAAATTTCTCCGGCAATTAAAAATTTAGAAAAAGAAGACATAGCGGATAATCTACTCCATTATGTTTATAATACAAAACATTTACTCTCTTTAATTAAAAAAGGCATTGAACTGGATGATCCTTCCTATTTGAGTTCCTACCGTTCCTTTGAAGGGGAAGTGTATGAAAATTTTATTTATGAGAAGCTTTTGCGTTACGCCCAGGAGAATGACTATATAACAAAATTTGTACTCAAGGGTTTTCATCAGGGAAAATGCAAAGCCTATGCAAATACTCTTTCCATCAGCGAGAAAGAACAAATAGTCTACAGAACAAAAAGTCGTGAAATCAGTGAATTTGATGCAATGTTTTTGACAAAAAACAATGAACTCTATTTTGTTGAAATGACACTGGTAAAGTCTGTATTGAAATTGCGTCGCAGACTGAGAAAGAAAAAAGCACTTTTGGAAATTATCTTTCCAAACTACACAATCAAATCATTAATTATCTTAAATGAAGGTGCCACAGGTGCCAAGCAGTTCCCGTCATACTGTAAAGTATGGTTTACAAAAGAGTTCTCGGCTGCAGAAGTTTTAGAATATATTACAAAACTCGACAAACAAAAACTTTTGCCAAAAGACAAAATAAATTCCAAGAAAATGATAGAAGCACACATGCTGAAACTTCATCCGTTCAGGTATTATAATACCATGAGCTGGATTACCAAAACAATACGTGCAAATAAAAAATATGTCATAGATATGAATTTCTTGATGACTGAAAAAGTACAAAGATATCATGATTTATACAATAAATTTTATGTCGGTTTTTTGACTGTAAAAGATATGAAAAACATACTGCAGTTAAAAGAGGGCGAATATTCGCAAGAACAACGGGTAGTTGTTGCATTGGAAAAGAAACATTCTGATGAGATTGTAGTGACATACTACATACAGACAACCCGTAAGAATCTTTATCTGTACAGTTTTAATGACGGGAAAGTTGTGAAAGAAAAAAAAGATCCTTACGGAATTACTGTAACAGAAGTGTTTCATATCAATAAATTGATGAATGAGAGCTATTTGTTAAGTATATCTCAAGTCAATACAATTAAAAAACTACTGAAAGAACGTTTTAAAAGAGAGAGTCAAAAACCAAATGTAAATTAGTTTTTTACTGCATTTCATAGGCTATGTTTGCAGCTCTTTCTTTGTATGCCTGAAGAGGTTCCTGCTTTTGTGATGTTTGCGATTTACCTAAAAATTTTTCTAAATCTTCATGTCTGCTTTGTAAAATCTCATCAAACTCCTTTTGGGATGCCGGCTTGTTATCTGTAAATTTGTCCAGAAGTATATTGCCGTTACCCATAAGAACCAGGTAGCTTTGATTGCCAAAGTCAAGCATAACAACACTGTTCTTCTCATCTATGGCTTTTTGAAACCGTATACTGACATTTTGTTCTGTCATATCAGTGTTGTCATTTTGTAAAGGGGATTTTTTTGTGTCTTTAAAGAGCCAGTTGTTATTTGATGTTTCCGTATTAGCAGGGAGAGGTTTCATTTTTTTCTTGATATATAAAAGTATAAGAATTCCAAGGATTAAAATCGCAACCACAATATAATAACTTGAAGACATTGCGTCATCCTTTTTTGTCGGCAATGCACTGAGTGAATTTACAGAAGAGGATGATGCTTTTTTAAAAGTTGATGATTTTACAGCTGTTTTGTTTGTAAAGCGCAATCTCAATCCGTAGCCGTCAGATGTTTTTGAAGCAATAAGTTTTGTTGATGGAGATATAGAAGCAACAATCAGGGTTTCACTGTTAAGAGGTGTGATAGTCAATGAGTGTAAATACTGGGAAGAGACTTTTTTTATTTTTGGTGATTCTATCGTGGCATCTTCAAGTTTTATGATGATTTTTGATTTACTGATACTCTGCTTTATCTGCCCGGTGTAAGGTGTATCAAAAGTAATCATGACATCGGCTCTGTCAGTTCTTTCATAAATATTATAGCTTAAAATTTTTGAAGCATACAGGGAAAACGGCAGAATAAAAAGTAATAAAATTTTAATCATAATCTCTCTTTTGACAGGTAGTAGAGTACAGCACTTGAATCCAGCACTTCATTGATACGAATAGCGAGGTTTTTTTCGTAAACCATCACTTCTCCTTTTCCTATAATACGTCCGTTGACATAAGACTCAACACTCTCTCCTGCCGGTTTTTTTAAATCGATAATAGATCCTTTTTCAAGCTTTAAAACTTCTGCAACACTCAACTCGGTCTCTCCCAGATCAGCAATAAATTCAACTTCCATGTCTAAAATACCGGAGTAGTCCATCCATGAAAGTTCTTCTTGCAGGTCAAATTTTTTTGTATCAGGCATCTAATTCCTTAATGGCAATAATGAGTTCGGCATTGTCTATATGAACGACTTTGCGCTCATCAAAGCTAAAGTCAAATTCTCCGACTTTTGCAAAATGAGGCGTTCCCATTGTATATGAGATTCCAAGTTCTTCAGCAATGACTTTGGCGCTTCCTATAATAAGATTGGCAGTTTCAAGTGTCATTTCTTTGAGTGTCTCTTCATCACTTTTTTCTTCTTCTAAAAACAGTTTTGAAACTTTCTGCATAAAATCATTGTCAGAAGCTATATAAACTCTGTAGCGCTTTTGGTCTTGAGTTTGTACATCTATGTAAGCAATAAGTGTTCTCTTGTTTGTCGGGGCATCTTTTATTTCGCATGAAGCGCCGATTTGATGTATGCAAAAGTTTTCTGCTGCTTCTTTTAAGCTCTCTAGCATTATCTACCTTTCTTATAATTCATAGATTATACTTGAATGAAACACAAAGTAAAATTAAACTATTATTTATATTGGGGTATAATTCCAAAAAAGTTATGGATAATAATGATTGAATTAATCTTGCTTGGTACTTTTGTCGGTTTGCTGTCCGGGCTTTTTGGAATAGGCGGTGGAACAATTCTGGTGCCACTGCTGCTATTGCTTGGATATGAAACAAAAATTGCCATAGGTATTTCGGTTATTCAGATGGTTTTCAGTTCTGTTTACGGCAGCTATCTGAATAATAAAAAAGGAACACTTGATGTCCTGATGGTTGTTATTATTGGACTTGGCGGTTTTACCGGTGCCCTTTTAAGCGGTAATATTACGGCAAGTTTCAGTGACCAGACATTGGAAATGGTCTTTTTGGCATTTGCTGCATTTGCACTTATTCGCCTTTTTATGAAAATACATGACTATAAACACGAAAAGAAAGTAAACAAGGCAGTGCTTTTTGTCACAGGTTTTGTCATAGGGGCAATAAGCATGTCCATAGGGGTAGGCGGGAGTCTGATTCTTGTCCCTATCCTTGTTGGGTTTTTACATGTACCTTTGAAAAAAGCTACATCAGCAGGACTGTTCTTTGTTGTTTTTTCATCTGTTTCGGGGTTGATATCGTATACACTGCACGGGCATGTTGATTATACAAGTGGAATCATTATAGGGTTGGCATCATTGGCAGGTGTGTATGCAGGCATACATTTAAAGCATCATATCTTAAATGTATCTCTGCAAAAAAAACTCTTAACTGTTCTTTATCTGATTATTGTAATATATTTGCTCTATAGAATTTTTTGAGGTATAAATGAAAAAAAAAGATGTAATTAAAATCACCGGCGCGCGCGAAAACAATTTAAAAAATATCAATTTGACAATTCCTAAAAATGAATTGATTGTGATGACTGGACTCAGTGGAAGCGGGAAGTCTACTCTGGCTTTTGATACGCTCTATGCAGAGGGTCAGCGCCGCTACATGGAATCACTCTCTTCGTATGCAAGACAGTTTTTAGACCGTGTAGGCAAGCCTGATGTTGACAAAATAGAGGGGCTCACACCTGCTATAGCCATAGATCAAAAAACAACCTCAAAAAATCCGCGTTCAACTGTCGGAACAATTACGGAAATATATGATTATTTTCGACTGCTGTATGCCCGTGTCGGTATTCAGTACTGTCATAAATGCGGCAAAAAGATTTCTCAAATGTCGGCTTCGGATATAATTGGCGAAGTTGCAAAGCTGCCTGAGGGAGCAAAACTTGTCCTGATGGCACCGCTTGTAAGAGAGAACAAAGGTGCCTACGCAGACCTGATTGAGTCACTTGTGCATAAAGGCTATGTCCGTGCTCAGATTGACGGTGTTATGGTACGTCTGGATGAAGAGATAGAACTCTCAAAAACAAAAAAGCATACGATTAAAGTAGTTGTTGACAGAGTGATTGTCAAAGAAGAGAACAAAGAACGAATCGCATCAGATGTGGAAAAAGCGCTCAAAGAAAGCTACGGCGAACTGGAAGTGGAAATACTCAACTATGAAGAACTCGGCTGCCCTCAGCATATTCACTATTCGGAACATAACGCCTGTTTTGACTGTAAAATAAGCTTTGAACCGCTTGAACCTTTGAGCTTCTCTTTTAACTCTCCAAAAGGCGCCTGTTCTGAATGTGACGGTCTTGGCATACGTTATGCACTTGATATTGACAAGATTATTGACAGTGATCTGAGTATTGAAAAAGGTGCTGTTAAAATTGTTTACGGTTTTAACAAAGGTTACTATTTTACCTTTTTAAAGGGTTTTTGTGCACATAATGACATTGACGTTACCGTACCGTATTCTGAATTGCCATTGCACCAGCAAAAAGCGATTTTACACGGTAATATAGATGAAGTAGAGTTTTTGTGGAAAAACCATAAAGTAAAAAGAATATTCCCGGGTATTATCCGTATAGCCTATGATATGCTTAAAGACGAAAAAGAACTTGCAGACTATATGAGTGAAAAGGTCTGTGATGTCTGTGGCGGGCACAGGCTCAAACGCGAATCTTTGGCAGTGAAAGTGGCTGATACAAAAATAGCACAGCTTCTCGAAATGCCGATTGCCAAAACCTATGAATTTTTTGCCAATGATGAGAACTTTTCCTATTTCGACAGACAGTCAAGAATGATAGCAGAGCCTATTTTAAACGAAATCAAAGAACGACTTTTCTTTCTTTATGATGTAGGACTTGGCTACATTACTTTGGGTCGTGATGCCAGAACCATAAGCGGAGGAGAAGCACAACGCATACGAATAGCTTCACAAATCGGTTCGGGACTTACAGGTGTCATGTATGTGTTGGATGAGCCGAGTATAGGACTTCATGAAAGAGACACCTTGAAACTTATCCGAACACTCAGAAGCCTGCAGGAAAAAGGAAACACCGTTATCGTGGTTGAGCATGACAGAGAGACCATAGAAAATGCAGACTTTATAGTAGACATAGGAAGCGGTGCGGGAAAATTCGGCGGAGAAGTTGTTTTCAGCGGTACACTCGAGAAACTGAAAAAAGCAAAAACACTTACGGCTGACTACCTCTACGGACGTAAAAAAATTGAGTATTTTTACAGACGTCCGCAGGAAAAATGGATAGAAATCAAAAATGTCACTATTAACAATATTGAAAACCTGAGTGCTAAAATTCCGCTCAACAACTTTGTCTGCATCACAGGAGTCAGCGGCAGCGGAAAAAGTTCTCTGATGCTTCAGACACTTCTTCCGACGGCAAGAGAGTTGTTAAATCATGCCAGAAAAGTCAATAAAGTAGCAGGTGTAGAAATAAACGGATTAGAGCATGTTGATAAAGTGATATATCTTGATCAAAGTCCAATAGGACGCACACCGAGGAGTAATCCGGCAACCTATACCGGTGTGATGGATGAAATCCGCAACCTATTTGCCCAGACAAAAGAGAGTCAGGTTCGCGGATATACGGCATCAAGATTTTCTTTTAATGTCAAAGGCGGACGCTGTGAGAAGTGTCAGGGTGAGGGTGAAAACAAGATAGAAATGCACTTTTTGCCCGATATTATGGTCAAATGCGATGCCTGTGGCGGAAAACGCTATAACCAGCAGACTTTGGAAGTATTTTACAAAGGCAAAACCATCGCCGATGTGCTTGCCATGAGTGTGGATGAGGCTTTTGAGTTTTTTAAACCTATTCCTAAGATACACCAAAAAATGAAAACACTTGTAGATGTAGGACTTGGCTATATAACTTTGGGTCAAAATGCCGTAACGCTCTCAGGCGGAGAAGCGCAGAGAATCAAACTCTCAAAAGAGCTCAGCCGTAAAGATACAGGAAAAACACTTTATATTCTGGATGAACCGACAACAGGTTTGCATTTTGCCGACGTTGACAGATTGACAAATGTACTGCATAAGTTTGTCGAACTCGGTAACTCTATGCTCATCATTGAGCATAATCTTGATATGATAAAAAATGCCGATTATATTTTAGATATGGGTCCTGAAGGCGGCAGCGGCGGGGGACTCATAATAGCGGAAGGTTCTCCGGAAGTGTTGGCAAAGAACCATAAAAAAACAGGCTCTTACACCGGTGAATATCTTGAAAAAGAGTTAAAGTTACATTGAAAAAATAATAATAATTTCACATTCATATGTTAAAGTATTAAAAGTGACTACTTTATTGGAGGATGTGAAACAATGTTTGGAAAAGTTCAACTTAAAACTAGACTCTATGTAACTCTTGGAGGTTTGATATTTCTTATATTTATAGTTGGAGAATGGAGTTTATGGCAATCTTCTCAGATAAATAAACGAGTAAGTAATATTTATACTCAAGAAGTGATCCCTTTAGAAAACATATCACACCTTAAGGGGGCTCTTTATAGGATTCGAGATAGAAGTTTACGACTTCTTGATGCTAAAGATCCTTTAGAAATTATACATCACCAAGAAATCATATCTCAGCAAGTAAAAAGAATTGAAGAAGAGTTAGATAGCTATGATAATACAAGACTTTCAAATGAAGAACTTTTAGAACTTGAAAAATTTAAAGTAAATTTTCACGAATATCTTTCCATTATTTATGAAAAAATCTATCCATATCTTTTAAAAAAAAGTGAAAATGAGCTTGAGCCAATTCTCTACAAAGAGGCTATTTTTGAGTTTCGTCAAGCAAGAGAAGCACTCAATGAACTCTCAGAATACCAGATACAAAGAGCAAAACTGAGACACCAACACTCTGATGAGATTTTCAGTAAGCAAGTTATTATAATTCAGCTTATTATTTTAGTTATAGTGGGTTTAAGTGGTTTTTTTGCAAAAATGCTCATGAATTCTATTATAGAACCAATTAAGCAGATAAATGACGTACTTGCTACCATTTCTCATGAAGATTTTTCTAAGCGTATTCGTGTTACATCAGAAGATGAATTAGGAAAAATGTCCCAGATGCTTAACAACAGTATAGCAATGCTACAAACTACTTTCCAGGAACTTTCAATTTTAATAAATTATGATAAACTAACAAATCTGCCAAATCGAAAAATGTTTCAAGAGGAGATAGAGAAGTGTATAAGCAAATGTCTTAAGAGTAATGAACTCTTTGCAGTGATGTTTATTGATGTTGATAATTTTAAAAATATTAACGACACTTATGGACATACAACGGGAGATAAACTTTTAGAGATTATTGCAAAAAGGATGAAAACACATATTCGCTCCAACGATATACTTGCACGACTTGGTGGTGATGAGTTTGCTATACTGCTTCAAAATATCAAAAATCCAACAGTACCTGGCAATATCGCAAATAAAATTTTAGATACTATGCAAAAACCCATCTATATAGACCAGCATACTATCTTTACCTCCATATCTATCGGTATATATGTCTCAGACCACCAAAATGAATCAAGGGAAAAGATACTCTCATATGCTGATGTTGCGATGTATGCTGCAAAAAATTCAGGAAAAGCAAAATACATCTATTTTAATAAAAAAATGTATGAAAAACAAGAATCTGAAACATTGTTAGATATTCAACTAAGAGATGCTGTACAAAACAAAGAATTTCGAGTATATTTCCAGCCTATAGTCGAGCCAAAAACAGAAGCACTCTACGGCGTTGAGACACTACTACGATGGGAGAGAGATGGAGAAATAATCTCCCCTGCTAAGTTTATAGCCAAACTTGAAAGTAATGGGATGATTCTTGATGTTACTTATATGATTATAGAAGAGGTTTTTGAGATGATAGAGCGAAGAGGATTTAAAAATGTAGTCTCCATAAACCTTTCCATCTTACAGTTTTATGATGAAAACTTTATCCCATTTTTAAAAAGAGTATTACAGAAGTATCCATCAATCAACCCTCAAAAAATCTACTTTGAGATCACAGAGAGTGTTTTTGCTCAAAACAATGATCTTATTTTTAGCACTATGGAACTTATTAAAAAGTTAGGCTTTAAGTTTTCTTTGGATGATTTTGGGACAGGGTACTCTTCATTGTCTTACATTAAAGACTATCCAATCAATACTATAAAAATAGATAAAAAATTTGTTGATAATCTTTTAGATGATGTAAGAGCACAAGAACTGCTTGAAGGGATTGTCTATTTGGCAAAAACACTGCATCTTACTATTGTTATAGAGGGAGTTGAAGATGCTGCAACACTCAAAAGTGTCACAAAACACAACAGTGTAAAAATTCAAGGCTACTATTTTTACAAACCAATGACAAAGGAGTCATTTGAGAGACTTTTAGATTAAATATGAAATATATTTCATATTTAAATCATCATAAATTCATATCGGTTTGCTAGTATTAGATAACTTTAAACAAAGGTGCTTATATGTTGAAAAACATTACTATTAAACAACAACTCCTCATTGTTCCTGTCGTTATCTCCCTTGCATTTATCTATCTCTATTTTGCTATTGATTCAAATTTGGACAAACTTGAAGATAAAAGTCAAAAAGCTTCCATCTCCAACAAAATCGTCAAAGAGATGCTTGAAGCAAGAATAAACGAAAAAAACTATATACAAAGAAAAGATGCAAACTATGCAAATGAGCTTCAAAAACTTGTGCAAGAGAGTTTACAAGAAGCAAATGCTTTAAAGAAGAGTTTTAAAGATCCACAAAACAAGCAACTTGTTCAAGATGTTATAACAAACATAGAGCAGTACTTAAGCCTATTTGAAAAGTTTCAAAAACTTCGAGATGCTTCTTTGGTAGAGGAAGCAAAAATGATACAAGAGGCGAAAGATGTTGAGATAATTGCTTCAAAAGTAAGAGATATTAAAAAAAGACAGCGAGATAAAGTCATACGCACCTCAAAAGATGTACGAGTTATAGCAGATGAGATAGAAGAGGCATCTTTAGCAAACAAAATAGTAAAAGAGCTTTTGTTTATGCGAATAGCAGAGAAAAACTACCTTCGCCGTAAAGATATAAAGTATCAAGACCAAGTAGAGGAATACATCAGAAATCTTGAAAAGCTCTCTTTACATATAAAAGATATTTTAGATAGTCCAAAAAATAAAAAGATGATAGATGATATCCTGAAAGCTTTAAGTGAATATAAAAAAGCTTTTTATACTTTTAGTGAGCTGCGTGAGGAGTCACTTCAGGTAAATAAGCAGATGAAAAAAGAAGCAAAAGAGGCACAAAAAGCTCTTGTAGCCTTAAGAAAAGATCAAAAAAAGGAGAAAGAAAAACTCGCTCACAATCTTCAAATACAGTTGATTACTCTTTTTATAGCTATAGGTTTAGGTGTTATTGTCTTTATGCTTTTTGTATCTACTACTATTAGTAGAAACCTTATGCAGATAGCGAATGCTGCAAAAAATTTAGCTTCTGGAGATGGTGATTTAACAAAGAGAATCCATATTGAAGGTAAAAATGAATTGGCTAATGTTGCCAAATATATTAATCAATTTATTGAGAAGGTTCAAAATGCCATAAGTGAAGCTAAAACAGTCAGTAATGAAGCCTCATCAATATCAAACGAACTCTCTGCTACATCTTTAGAGATTGGCAAACGGGTAGAAGATGAAGCTACTCTTGTAAAATCTATCAACAACGATACAGATCAAACAACACAAGAAGCAGAGTTTGTTGATGATACAGTTCAAGAGATGCAAAAGATCTCACAAAACTCTTTTGAAGCATTAAGCCAAACTACAGAAAAAATAAATGCCCTTATTAGTACCGTAAAAGACTCCAGTGTAAAAGAGGAAGAACTTGCACTGAAGATGCAAGAGCTTAAAGAGAGTACCAATGATGTAAAAAGCATACTTGAACTCATAGGCGATATAGCTGAACAGACAAATCTGCTCTCACTCAATGCAGCCATTGAAGCAGCACGAGCAGGAGAGCATGGACGAGGTTTTGCTGTGGTAGCTGATGAAGTAAGAAAGCTTGCAGAGAGAACCCAAAAAAGTCTTACAGAGATAAATGCCACCATCAATGTTGTTGTACAATCAGTTGATGAATCAAGCGATAATATGCAAGAAAACGCAAAAGAGATAGCTCAAGCAGCTGAACAGGCAGGTGATGTAGAAGAGAGCATAGACAGTGTTATGGATGCTATAGAAAAATCAAAATCAATGGCACAGGAGAGCTCTTTAGCTGTAGATAAACTCAAAAACAGAGTTGTTGATATCTCTAAAAATATGGAAAAGCTCAATGATGTATCTATCACTAATGCAAGAAGTGTTGAAGAGATTGCTGCAGCAGCTGAGCATCAAAATGATATCATTGAAAAATTAAATGCTCAACTTAGCAGTTTTAAAAGTTAGAAAATGCACAAGCTAGTACTCATTGGAGCATCAACAGGTGGACCGGGACATATTAAAAAAATAGTCCAAAAACTAGATAAAAAGACTACAGCATCATTTATAATAGCTCAGCATATGAACAGTAATGTCATGGAGAGTTTTGCTACAGAACTCTCAAATGTTTCCACGCTACCTTTATACCTTGCAGAAGATAAAACAAAGGTTGAACCATCTTCTATCTATATTTGTAAAACAAGTTCAAAGTTCTCAATCCAATCAGATTCTATCTATTTAGACTCTTTAGATAACGAAACACTCTATACACCAAGCATTGATGCTCTTTTTGAGTCTGCACTTGCATGTTTGCCTCAGTATGGAGTTACAGCTGTAATTTTAACAGGTATAGGTGATGATGGATCAAAAGGGATGGATTTACTTTATAAAAAAGGGGCATTGTGCATAGCTGAAAGCAGTGAGAGTGCTAAAGTTTATGGAATGCCAAAAGCAGCATATGAGCAAAATCAAAACATTGAAATCATGCATATTGACAATATAGCCAAATATCTTCAAAATGTTTAATTTTTTTAGAAAAAAAGCTTTAAACTCTCTTGAGTATTCTCACGAGACTAATAGTGTCGAAGTAAATAGAAGTGCTAAAAAAGAACTTTATATATACATTGAGAAGCAATCAGGAATAATTTTAGATGAAAACAAACCTCTTATTGAACAAAAAATAGTTGATTATTGTAAAAATAATAATATAGCCTCTTTTTCTAAACTTCTTGAACATATTCAAGAGAGTACATTTAATTTTGAAGAGTTTATAACCCTCATTACGATTAATGAAACCTACTTTTTTCGTGAGCATAAACAGATTCAAGAAGCTTTAGAAAATTATAAAAACACTCATAAGAAATTACATATTTTATCTCTCCCATCTTCAACAGGAGAGGAAGTTTATAGCATAGTCATTACTGCATTAGAGATGAATATAAGTAATTTTATTGTTGTCGGAGTTGATATTGACAAAAATGTTATACACAAAGCAAAAGAGGGGATCTATAATGAACGTTCACTTCATAGAGTCAAACAAGATATTATAGAAAAATACTTTACAAAGAAAAATAATAGTTTTTATGTAAAAGAAGATGTTAAAAAGTTTGTAGAATTTCATATTGCCAATATATTTGAAACAAATCTTACTAAGCTTGGAAAATTTGACATTATTTTCTCTCGTAATATGTTTATATATTTTAATGATGAGAAGAAGATACAAGCATATAAACATCTCCAAAAGTTAAAAAAAGAGAATACAACAAACATTTATCTAGGACATGCGGATGTATCAAGTCAACTAGAACATTATATTAGGAGTTGAAGTATGAAAAAAATCTTTTTAGGTACTGCTTTGGTAGCATTTATATCTGTCAATATGCAGGCAGAAATTATTGCTGATAGACCAGGTTTTAGTACAGGAACATATACAGTGAAACCTGGAAAGTTTAATATTGAGATGGGATACAATTACACTTTTGACACACTTTCATCGAAAAACAATACTCAAGATTTTCCTCTTTTTGAACTTCGTACAGGGGTTACAGAAGATATTGAATTTGATTTTTTATGGGATGGATGGAGTACTACAAAAGATTTTAAGGAGAGCCCTACATCTGATATAACCATAGGTGGAAAATATAGCCTCATTAAAAATGAGAAATATAATTTTACATTTATGACACTCGTAACATTGCCGACAGATACGCAGAGCAGCTTTAAAACAGAAAATATTTCACCACTCATTGGACTTTTGTGGGATTATACACTGAATGAAACTATCTCATTTTTTGGAACATTTCAATCGAGTACTTACAGGGATGAAAAACGAATCTATGATTTTCAACCTGCAACTGGGATTACTTTTAGCCATACAGAGAAGTTTGCCAGTTTTATTGAACTCTATTCCATCATACCATCTTCATCAATAATACCTACGGAAAAAGTAGTCGATGGAGGTTTTACATATTTACTGCAAGAGAATATTCAACTTGATATAAACGGAGGATTAGGACTCAATAGAGAGTCTGAAGACTTCTTTGGACTTGGCATTGCAATAGAGTTTTAACTAGTGTAAAACTTGACTCCTACAAAGGTTCCTTTGCCTTTTTTGCTTCGAATTTTTATAGAGGCACTGTGAAGTTCAAAGATCCAAGTTGCCAAGCTAAGTCCAAGTCCATACCCATCACTATTTGAAAAAGCATTTTCACCTCTATAGTAAGGATGAAAAATTAACTTGAGTTCTTTTTTATCTATTCCTATGCCGTAATCAATTATTGCAAGAAAAATAAAGTTTTTCTTTTTTCTAAGGATAATTTTTATCCTTTTGTTTGGTAATGAATATTTTATTGCATTATCAATAATATTTCCAATAGCATGTTGAAGTAGTTTTTCATGTCCGTGCATTGAGATTGCTTGATTGATCTCTATATCTGTTTTGAGGTGTTTAGCTTCTATCTCACTTTTTTTTGTGTCCAATATAGAGTAGAGGATATCATTGAGTAAAACCCGTTGCATAGAGTTGTTGAGTTTTTTTATATTGTTATTTGAGACATAGAGCATTTGAGAGACTATGTTTTCAAGACTAGTTATTTTTTGTATAAATGCTCGCAACTCTGTTGCAAGATTATCTTGAAGTGCTGTGTAGTAAAGAGAGTATTCTAGCTTAGCTTTAAGCTCAGCAAGAGGTGTTTTTAGCTCATGTGCCATATTTGCATTAAATGATTGTGCAACTTTATTTTTTTGATTCAAATAAAAGATTATTTTATTTACCTCTTCTACAAACTGTTTAATCTCTTGAATGTTTTTAGGTATACAAAGAGGTTGGATATTATCATGTAAAATCTCTTTTTCAATACTGATAATAGTATCTGTTATATAACTATTGAGATGCACTAGTTTTATTTTTAGCCAGAGAAAGTAAAGAATGGTAAAAATATTAAATATAATGTAGTATTTTATATATGGCTCTAAAGAGTTCAAATTTTCTAAAAAAACTATATGAACTAAAAGCAGTGTTAGTAAAAAAAGAACTTTTTTATATCTCAAAAGTCTACTCAACAATTTTATAACCAATACCTCTTACCGTGTGTATGATTTTTGTATCTTTAGAACTTTCTATTTTTTTTCTGAGATTATAAATAGTAACATTCAAAAGATTTGGGTCTATAAAGTTTTCCATATTCCATATATAATCGATAATCTCGGTTTTTGAGACGACACTGTTTTTTCTTTTCATTAGTAGCAGAAGAAGATTAAATTCATTGTTTCTTAATTCTATAATTTTATCTCCTTTTTTTAGTTCTCTTGACATAATGTTGAGCGTCAAGTCTCTTACTTTTAAGATATGACTTTTCATGTTAGTTGAGCGTTTTGAGAGTGCACGGACTCGAGCCACAAGTTCTATGAAACGAAAAGGCTTTGTGAGATAATCATCTGCTCCCTTATTGAGTCCATCAACAATATCGTCACATGTACTACTTGCACTAAGCATCAATAGAGGAGTGTTATTTTCATTTTTTCGGAGTTCATAGCAAAAAGAGCTTCCATCTCCATCTGGCAGTATTTTATCAAGAACAATAACATCATAATTTTTCATTTGAATATATGAGCTGGCTTCATCTATTAATACTACACTATCAACGCAAATCCCTTCCTCTTGTAAACCTTTTGTAAGTATTGCTGCTAGTTCCATATCGTCTTCAACTAAAAGAATATTCATTCATTAACCTTGATATCGTTTTGCGTAATCTATTATATAACAACATCATATAATATCTTATTAAATTTTGATTGATAATCTTAATAAAAGTATTTTTAAGATTATTATTTTTGTAAATTTACAGTATAATTCGAAAAAAATAAAGGCTTAAAATGTCAGTATATGTTTTTGGACACAAAAATCCCGATAGTGACTCTATTGTTGGTGCTATCTCATTATCTTATTTAAAAAACCAAGTTGAAAAGGAAGAGTATATTCCTGCCCGTCAGGGTGAGATTACCGCAGAAACTGAATTTATTTTAGATACCTTCGGCGGTACTCTGCCTATGCTCAAAACATCAGTGGCAGGTGAGAGAGTTTTTATAGTTGATTCTACCGACAAAGCACATTTTCAGGACGATATTGACGAAGCAACTATAATAGGTATTGCCGACCACCATAAACTGGGTGATTTGACTACGGATACGCCTCTTGAAGCATGGATTCGACCGATTGGGTGTTCTAACACGGTAATTTATGAAATGTACAGATGTTACGGTGTGGAAGTACCAAAAGAGATTGCAGGTTTAATGATGATGGCAATTTTAAGTGATACGGTTATATTTAAATCTCCTACATGTACCAAAGTCGATACCAAAGCGGTCAAAGAACTAGCAGAAATTGCCGGAGTAACAGACTATAAAAAACTGGCGATGGAGATGTTTATAGTTAAATCTGCTGTTGACGGTGCAAGTGCCCGTGATTTAAATACACGGGATTATAAAGAGTTTAATATGAACGGCACAAAAGTCGGTATCGGGCAGCTTGAAATGGTCGATATTTCAGTCTTGGAACCTCGTGAAGAGGAACTGCTTGAAGATATGAAAAAGATGAAAGAAGAGGGCGGACTGCATACTGTTTTGATTCTTTTGACAGACATTATGAAAGAGGGCTCAAAACTTTTGGTTGTGAGTGATGATGAGTCAAAAATAGAAAAAGCATTTGACATTAAACTCCAAGACCATAAAGCATGGCTCGATGGCGTACTGAGCCGTAAAAAGCAGGTAGTGCCTTTTGTGCAGCCTCAGTTTTAACTCTTTTTAGACTTGTTTGAATAGTGCGTCGCACTGACAATATCACCGATGATGGCGCGGTGATAGAGGTAGGGCTGTTTTATATTGCTTATAACATACCTGCCGCCGGATGTCGTGATTACTTCCAGTGTTCCAACATCAATTATTTTGCCAAATCTTTTACTGAAAGGCTTAATATAGATAGTTCTGATCTCTTCAAGGTTAATCGGAAAAATCTCTTTTTGTACCCGGCCCTTGAGAATAATAAGCCTTTTTTGTGTGAGCAGACAGTTGTAGGATTTTTTTTCTTTTATTTCATCCAGATGGACAAAAAAAGTGCGAATCATTAAAACAATACCAATCACACCTATTTCGTACTCATATCCTATAAACAGCAGAAGAGATCCCAGGGCATAGAGTTTTATCATAGGCAAATAAAACGTTTTTGATATTTCTGCCCGTACCAAAACCGATTCATCTTTGTGCAGAACCTTTTTAAAATTTTCTATGATATTTTCCTTTTGCGTTATTGTCTATTCTGTATAAAGATATCTTTTTATCTTTTTTGTCGGTGTTTTTACAAAAGGCTCAATCTGTTCTATAAATTTCTGAATTTTTGAAAATGAGGCCAACTGTGCATTGACCTCTATTCTCATATTTTCCAGGTAATCTGCAATTTTTTCTCTGACTTCATTTTCCGGCATATTATGAGCATTAAACATTTTATCTATAAGTTCATAGTCCAGGTGTACTCTTGCAACGAGTTTTCCGTCTTTTTCCATCACAAGGGAATCAAGAACCGCCTCATGTTGATTGATGATAGCCTCTATCTGTTCTGGATATATGTTTTCTCCACCGGGACCGATAATGACATTTTTACTTCTTCCGCTGATAAAGAGATACCCGTCTTCATCTATGTAACCCAAGTCTCCGGTATAAAACCAGCCGTCTTTGATAACCTCTTTTGTCTGCTCTTCATCTTTGTAATAGCCTATCATTACACTGGGTGATCTGGTTATAATCTCCCCTTCACCGTTTTGCGGGTTGGGATCTTTTATCTGCACTTCGACTCCGACCATCGGCAAGCCGGTAGAGCCAATCTTGATCGGGTAGCCGATTCTTCCTCCCGCTATAAGTGGAGATGTTTCGGTGAGTCCATAGCCTACAATGTATGGAAAGTTGGCTTCTGCCAAAAATTTTTCCACATAGGGAGAGAGTGCTGCACCGCCTATACCGAAAAATTTGATCCGGCCTCCGAATGTTTCGATTAGTTTTTTTCCGGCAACTTTATTGAGCAGTTTGCGTATAAAAGGGATGGAGTAGAGTGTTTTTATAATAAACGAACCGGTAAATTTTGGCAATACTTTATTTTTGTATATTTTTTCTATGATTAGAGGCACACTGAGCATCATAGTCGGTCTGACGCTGGCAAAGGCTTTTATAAGGACATTTGGAGTGGGTGCTTTGTCGAGATATACAATGTCCGCACCATGTAAAATCGGCAGTATCATACCGACAGTACATTCGAGAGTATGTGCCAAAGGTAGAATGGAAAGAAAAGTATCTTCGGGTAAAATAGTTACGTTTTTATAGGCACTCATTGCATTGGTAACAAGGTTTTTGTGTGAGAGCATCACCCCTTTTGAGTGTCCTGTTGTGCCTGATGTATACAAAAGCGCCGCCATATCATCTTCTTTTGGTCTTGGAAGTTCTTTGGAAGCCATTTTCTGTGTCAGTTTTGCGATGTAACTGTGATTTGTTAACTCATCTATGCGTGTTAAATCATCAAGTTTTATAACAAACTTCATATTGGAATTATCCAGCTCTTCTATGGTTTGAAGATGCTTTTGTGATACAAAAACAGCTTTTGCCTCAGAGTGTCTGATAATGTGCTGGACATCAGAGGGATGAAAATCAGGAAGTATGGGAACGATGACACCGCCAAAATAGGTAACAGAAAAATATGCAACAGCCCAGTTAGACATATTTTCACTCAGCAGGGCAACTTTATCGCCTTTTCTGACACCGTTTTTCTTTAAAAGTTTGATCATGGCATGTACATTTTCATGTAACTCTTCATAGCTCATAGGGTCCTGGTCAACTTTAGACAATACTTTTTTCGGTCCGTACAGCTCAACTGACCGTTTTAGCAAACTTGGCAGTGTGTAGTCCTGCATATTTTCATAAGGGTAGGTAATATCTGTCATAGTTCATCTTTTATCTTTATTTGTTATTTTATTATACAGAGTATTTCTTTAATGTAAAATGTAGAGTGATTAAATATACAATTAATTTTAATAAGAGTAGAATTTTAGAAGCACGCTTAGGTGTCTTTTTTATTTTGGAGAATAAAGCAATGAATATGCATAAAATTATATCCGGGTCATTTTTTATCTTGGCCATGACGGTCAATTTCGGTTTTTTTTACGGAGAGCCTACAGTACTTGAACAGCACAGTTCTTACGAGCTTTTTGCCGCGATTATTGTCAACCTGATAGCCACAGTACTCAAACTTGGGGACAGAACACAGCTGGGGGCGGTTTTACTGGCAACAAGTATTGTAGCAGATATTCAGCTTATCGCATCTGCGACTGTCTGGGCTTTTGCAATATATGTAATTGGTGATGTGAATATAGAGGCCGCAACAGCGATTGTCTCGCTCTCAGGCGGAGCACTCCTGGCAAATATAGTCTCGGTTATACTTTTTGTCGGCGATACACTCAAATCCAAAAGATAGCAAGATATGAATGAACAGATTGTATGGATTGTTCTTAAAAGGTTAAGGACACCTTTTTTGGTCATTATCATTACTTTTGCCATATCCATACTCGGGTTAGTGCTGATTCAGGGGACAGACAACAACGGCGACCCTTATCAGATGACTTTTTTTGATGCCTTTTATTTTGTGACCTATATGGCAAGTACTATCGGTTTTGGAGAGGCTCCGTATACTTTCAACTACGAACAGCGGATGTGGGTGAGTTTTTCTATCTATTTTACAGTGATAGGATGGTTTTACGGGATAGGAGCGATAGTTTCTCTGATACAGGATGAGGCACTGAAAAAAGCATTAAACAGGAACTCGTTCAGAAATCATGTAAGAAATATAAACAAACCCTTTTATATTATTCTCGGATATAACGGGATAACAAAAAGTATTATTGACAGACTCAACGGACATGACTACAGGCTCGTTGTTTTAGATAAAGACGAAGAGAAGATAGACGAGTTGATATTGGAAAATTTTTATCCAAATGTTCCTGGATTTGTAGGCGATGCAACAAATCAAAAAATGCTTAAAATTGCCGGAATCCATCAAAAAAACTGTGCAGGTATAATCTCTCTTTTTGAAGATGATATGGTAAATTCAAAAATAGCCACCATCAGCAAACTGCTCAATAAAAAAATTGATATTATTGTCAAGGCGACTTCAAAGGCTCAGCTTGAACACTTTCGAAGTATGAATTTGAAACATGTGAAAAATCCTTTTGATATTATATCAAAACGCATCTACTATGGTATAACAGCACCCTATATTTGGCTTTTGGAGATGTGGATGTACGGACACATACTCAAACTGAAAAAAAGAGACCAGTTCCCTCTTGGAAAATACATTATATACGGTAAAGGAAGAATGGGCAAAGCGATTCAAGAAGGATTGCAAAAGGCCGGTATAGAGTATGTGATTGAAGATTTTGATTCACAGCGCTACATAGAAGAGAAAAATACAACCATTTTCGGGGATGATGAAGATATACACAGACTGATTGAACTCGGTGTCAAAGAGAGTGCCTGCATCATAGCCGCAACACAAAATGATTTGCTGAACCTTACTATTTTAAACAAGGCGAAACAGTTGAATCCGAAAATATTTACAATGGCCCGTGAAAATTCCTTAGACGATTTAAATATATTTCAGGCATCTAAAATCAATAAAATATATATTGTAGAGAAGATACTGGCTGATGCAACATACAGCTATATAGCAAGACCTCTGGCTGACCTGTTTATACAAGAAGCACGCAAAAAAGATGATGAATGGGCAAGAATCATTGTCTATATGCTTAATAATATCACAGGGATGAATCCAATGTACTTTGAAACTGTACTGAATGATGCAAATGCGTATGCGCTGACATTAAGGCTTGAAAAAGGTGAAAATATAAGCCTTGCAGATTTAAGAAGATCCCGTGCTGACAGAAATGAGATGTTACATGTAGTTTTTTTGCTGCTCAAAAGAGGGGATAACATATACTTGATGCCTGATGCAAGAATGAATCTGCAAATCGGTGATGAACTGCTGATAGTCTCAGATGAGGAAAATTACAGTGATTTTGAGTATATTGTCAATAACATATATGAACTGGAATATGTTTTAGGATATACAAGTTCTTAAGGCAGAGTTAAAACAAAGCGCGTGCCTGCAGGCTCGTTTTTTTGCACAACTATTTTTATATCCATAGCATATGCCAGTCTTTTTACGATATCAAGCCCGAGACCACTGCTGTTTTCATCACTGTAGGAGCGTTCAAATATTTTTTCCGGTTCTTTGATTCCTTTGCCGTTGTCTTCTATATATAAAGCATTCTTATTGTTATAAATCTTTATATATCCATTGGAACTGTTGTATTTACAGGCATTTGAAATAATGTTTTGCAGAATTTGCTTCATAGCCTGTTTATTTATTTTTGCTTTGAGTATGTTGCATTGAATGTGAAAAGCGATATGGGGATAAAGGGCTTTTTGGATTTCAACAACTTCTTGAATAATAGGGCATATATTTTGATTTTGTATCTGAAAAGTTTCTTCCTGAAGCAGTATTGTTAGGTTTTCATGGAGTTCTGAAATATTGTTGATACTCTTTTTTAACCTTATTAGTGCTTTTGTATTTTGTAATTGCGGAATTTTTTCGATGAGTTTCATATTGAGTTGCATAGAGGTGACAGGCGTATTTAAGTCATGAATTAAATCTTTTGCAAATTTATCAAGAGTTATGATACTTTCGCGTAAAGGCTTTAAAGCATTTTTTGCAAGCTTGTAGCTAATATATGCAAAAATAAGAAGCAATACAAACTGTATGGACAGAACTTTTTTTTTGAAGTTGGATAATCTTTGATCAAAGCTGTGTTTTGACTTAAATACTTGTAGATATTTTCCACGCCTGTTCATAGGCAGCAGTTTGGAAAATTCTTTTTCTCCTATAGTGAAATTTCTAATATCAACATGTTTGGGTACTTTGACAAAAGCATGATGAAAATCTTTGTTGTATTCATCTATTGAAGTACCCATTTTAATATGTCTGGCGTACTCAATAAGTGAAAATTCCTCTTCTTTTAAAAAGTGGTTTTTTGTCTGTTGAAAATAAAAATATCCGGCAATTAAAATAAGCAGGGCAGTGCTGATAAAGTAAATAAGAAAAAATTTTAAAAATGCCAGTTTTTCATGATGATGCAAGACGGTATCCTATCCCTTTTATCGTTGTAATTGGGAGGCCGATTTTGCGAAGTTTGTTAATGTGTACACGCAAGGCTCCCTCGCTCATCTCTTTGTTCCCGTTGAGTGCTTCGAGTATAAGCTCTTTTTGGACTGTTTTGTTGAGGTTTTGAAAAAACAGCTTTGTAATCTGCAGTTCATAAGGAGAAAGCGGTATGAATTTTGATTGATTGTAAAGTTCGTCTTTGTCGATTACAAAGCGAAAGTCATTGACCCGTAATTCATTTTGATAGGTATGATAGGCTTTTTTCAAAAGAGCATGTATGCGTATGAGGAGTTCATCAAAATCAAAAGGCTTTTTGATGTAGTCATCCGCACCGACATCAAAGCCGTTTGCCAAAGAGGCGACATCACTTAAAGAAGTAAGAAAAATGGTTGGTGTCATGTCACCGCTTTGGCGTAAACTTTTTAAAAGTTCAAATCCGTTAAGCAAGGGGACATTGACATCCAAAAGCATCAGTGTAAACCTGTTTTCAAATGTAGCATCAAGAGCCGCTTCCCCGTCCTTTACATGTAACACTTCAAATGCTTCATTTTCCAACAGTTCAATTAAGGTTTCAGATAATACTTCATCATCTTCTAATAATAATATTTTTGTCATAGGCAAAGTATATACTAAAGCACATTAGCTCAATGTTAACATTCAATAATCTTTTCTTTTGTGTAAATAGTGTATTATTAGTATAATACTTCAGATTTTAAAGGGCTATATATTTTGAGCAGACGACATAAAAACAAACACAACAATCCAAAAAGAGATACCGTCACTTTCAGCGAAAAAGATTTTCTGCCGACAACACGGGCGGAAATGGATGCCAAAGGCTGGGATTATTGTGATGTTATTTTAGTCAGCGGGGATGCCTATATAGACTCTCCTTTTATCGGTGTTGCTATGGTCGGGCGTATGCTTGAGAGAATGGGATACAGAGTCGGAATGATAGGACAGCCGGACATTGACAGACCTGATGATATTATGCGTTTGGGTGAGCCTCGTTTGTACTGGGGTGTCAGTGGTGGCAGCGTCGACAGTATGGTTTCAAACTATACAGCCACCAAAAAGTTTCGAAATTCCGATGATTATACTCCGGGCGGAAAAAACAACAAAAGACCAGACAGAGCAGTTTTGGTTTATACAAATCTGATACGGCGTTATTTTAAAAATACTGTGCCTATCGTTTTGGGAGGTATTGAAGCCTCTTTGCGACGTGTAAGTCATTATGATTACTGGTCCAACAAACTCAAAAAGCCTGTTTTGTTTGATTCTAAGGCGGATGTGATGATTTACGGTATGGGGGAAATTGCACTGGAACAGTTAACCCGTGCCATAGATGAAAAGAGGGATTACAGAGATATACGGGGTATCTGTTATATATCCAAAGAGCCGGTTTATGAGTTTATTCAGCTCCCTTCGCACCAAGAGTGTTTGGATGACAAAGAGAAATATATAGACCTTTTTGATCTCTTTTATGACAATAATGACCCTATAGCGGCAAAAGGACTCTGTCAGCCGGTAGACAGCCGGTATCTCATTCAAAACCCTCCCTGTGACTACCTGAATGAAGAGGAGATGGATGCAAACTCCAACCTGCCTTTTACAAGAGAGCTGCACCCTTACTATGCCAAAGAAGGGAAAGTGAAATGTCTGGAGACGATTAAGTTTTCCATCATGACGCATCACGGCTGTTGGGGAGAGTGCAACTTTTGTGCCATAGGGGTGCATCAGGGAAGAACTATCAGAACGCGTTCGGAAAACAATATTTTATCAGAAGCCAAAGAGTTCAATAAATACAAAGACTATAAGGGCATTATTTCCGATGTCGGCGGTCCTACGGCAAATATGTACGGATATGAGTGCAATAAAAAGCTCAAACTCGGTACCTGTGACCATCAGCGTTGTGTTGATGCAAGCCATTTATGCAAGTCGATGAAGGTTGACCACTCCCGCAACATAAATCTTTTACGCCAGGTTCGTCAGGTGGAGGGTGTGAGAAAAGCGTTTGTGGCTTCGGGTGTCCGATATGATTTGATTACAGAGGATAAACAGCACGGATACAGTTACCTCAAAGAGATGGTAGAACATCATATATCAGGACAGATGAAAGTAGCTCCGGAACATACGCAGCAGCATGTACTTGAACTCATGGGAAAACCGGGAAAACAGACGCTTATAGATTTTAAAAAACTCTACGACAAACTCAACAAAGAGTCTGGAAAGAAACAGTTTTTGACCTATTATCTCATTGCAGCCCATCCGGGATGTGAGGAGAAAGACATGCACGAGTTGAAGCGTTTTACCACAGAAGAGTTGCAAATGAATCCTGAACAGGCACAGGTCTTTACTCCGACTCCAGGTACCTATTCTGCTGTAATGTATTATACTGAACTGGACCCTAAAACACGCAAGAAAATTTTTGTAGAAAAAGATACAAAACGCAAAGAGCGGCAAAAACAGATAGTGGTTGCAAAAGATACCTTTGCATCAGGATTTGCTTCTTAATCTTTACGAATGGATGTAGCCGTTACAAATATATAGTCTTTGCCCGTAACAGTGACGCGAAACTTTTTTTGCTGCAGGTATTTTTTTGCAAAGATGACATCCTTGTAAAGCAGTCCCATTTCTGAAAAAGCATAGTTTTTGACTCTGGCCCCATAAATCATTTCCCCGTCTATCCAGCGGCAGTTTGGAAAACCGAGTATCATAGCTCCCTCTTTTTTGAGATGGTTTTGGACTATGGACATGAGTGTTTTGTTAAACTCCAAATTTGAGCTTTGCAGTGTGCCTATACTGATGATGAGGTCAAATTTTCCCAAATCAAGTGCATTGAGACTGTTGATATCGGCTACATGTAAAGAGATGTTGGCAAAGTTTTTAAACTTCTTTTTTGCCGCGTCTACGGCAGACTCGCAGTAGTCGATGCCGACAAGGTCAAGCTCTGCAAAGTTGTCTGCCAAAGAGGCGATAACTTCAAACTCGTCTCCACTGTTGACCCCGAGATTCAAAATACGTTTTCTTTTGTTCAGGTGTACATTTTTTAATGCCTGTGTGTAACTGTAAATAAAAGAAGCCTCTTCATTTTTGTGAATTTTTCCGAAAATGGAATTTTCTCCGTATTTTTCTTCTTTGTCTGTGATGTTTTTATGAAAGGTGCTGTCTTCATCAAGTTTTTCATAACGCATAATTACGGTGTGTTCATCAGCAATTTTCGGTGTCAGCATTCTGCATTTAAGCAAATGTGCCAAATCAATCCAGCTTTTATAGCCACGGTAAATATACTCTTGTCCGTTACATGTAATGCGTGTGCCGTTATACAACGAAGTCGCAATGTCAGGATTAAGTATTTGAAATGAAATTATCTCTTTTCCCTGCATTGTATTGATGTAATTTTGTAATACTTTTGTGATTTGTGTCATAGTTTGATGTGTAAAGGTTAGCATTCTTGAATTATACACTTTTATTAGATAAAATGATAAGAAACCTGTAAAGAGAGATATGTTTTGACAACGAATGATAATATTAGTTTTTATAATTTTATGCATAAGCAGATACTTGTTGTTATTTTATTGTTTTTAGGAACAGGTCCCGGATATATAGTCATGGGATATCTTTACTCTTCAATTATTGTCGAAATACTTTGGTTTGTCCTTTTTTTACTGCTTTCAGTCTGGGGATGGAAGCTGTATAGAAATTATTCGAGAAAGATGACTATATCACAAAAAGACAGATGGCTTGAAAAAGTAAAATATTTTATGTTTATATATTTTTCCTTATGGACAATAATGTTTTTATACTATATCTCAAAAGATGCTATCAGTGCACATTATATAGCTATTGCAACACAACTCGGCAGTGCGGTAGTCGCGGCAACTATTTTAGCTTCACAGAAAAAGCTGGTAGTAGCAACAGTTTCGTTTTTAATGCTTCCGCTTGTTGTCTATTTCATAGCAATTGGAGAACTTTATTCGTATATTCTTGCATTTTTCACTGTTGTGTTGAGTATGGTTCTTTTATATGCTGCAAAAAATACACATGCCTATTTGTTAAAAAGCAGGTTTCAGGCATATCATGATTATTTGACAGGACTTGGAAACAGACGTTATTTTATAGAGTATCTGGACAGTTCTGTTAGGGAGAACAAAAACAGATATACCTATTTGCTTTTAATAGATTTGGATTATTTTAAAACAATCAACGATACCCTTGGACATGATGTCGGAGATAAACTTCTTGTTGAAGTTTCAGAGCGTTTGACACAATTGGCTGACAAATACAGTAACATCGTTGCCAGATTGGGTGGAGATGAATTTTGTATTTTAAGCGATGCACTTGAGACGAAAGAGAAATGCCTTGCGCAGGCAAAAGAATTTTCAAATAAAATTCTACACACAATAAAAGAGACCTATTTTATAGAAGACAGCACGCTTCACATTAGTGCAAGTATAGGGGTGAGTATCATAAACAACCCAAAACTCAATGCCCATGATTTTTTAAAAGAAGCAGACATTGCAATGTATGAAGTTAAAAGTGCGGACAGAGATGATGTTGTCATATTTAATGATGCACTGTGTAAAATTATAGAAAATAAATTACATGTAGAAAGACTGCTGCATTTTGCCATAGAAAAAAATGAAATATATCTGCAATACCAACCCCAAATAAGCTGTAAAAATAAAATTATCGGCTGTGAAGTGCTTGCAAGGTGGAAAAGTGCCACACTCGGTCAGGTGAGTCCTGAAGTGTTTATCGGCGTTGCTGAGAGTACCGGTTATATTATAGAATTAGGAGAATATATTTTGGAAGAAGCTATAAAAACTCTGCAAAGATGGGAAAGTATCGGAATGCATCTGCATCAAATGTCGATTAACATTAGTGTAAGGCAGCTTTTAAACAAAGATTTTATTTCTATAGTTGAACGTCTTCTTCGTCAGTACAATGTGTCCGGCTTTCATACAAAACTGATTTTTGAAATTACTGAAACGAGTACATCTCAGGACTTAAAAAGACTGATTGTCACAATCAATGCGCTCAAAAAACATAATATCCATTTTTCTATAGATGATTTTGGTACGGGTTATTCATCATTAAGCTATATCCGTGATATTCCCGTAACTGAGTTAAAAATAGATCAGTCTTTTATAGCAGAACTTGACAACAGGCAACAGGCATCTTTAGTGAAGAGTATTATTGATATTTCAAAAAATCTGCATCTCACAACAGTAGCCGAAGGTGTTGAAACACAGGAACAAAGAGACTTTTTGGAAAAAATAGAGTGTGATTTGTATCAGGGATATCTTTTTTCCAAACCGCTGTTAAGCGAAGATTTTGAAAAACTGATGCGAAATAATTAATAATGCAAAAAATGTTCCAACTTCTTTCTTCTCTTACATTATTTTCAGTTTGATTTGTCTACAATAAACAAACTATAAATGAGTAAAAAAACAATAAAGATAAAAAATGAGAATAGATAAATTTTTAAATTCGGTAAATATTACAAAAAGACGTTCTGTTGCACAGGATATGATTAGTAACGGAGTAGTAGAGATAAACGGTGTGGTTGCAAAGGCGAGTAAAAATGTGGAAGTCGGCAGCATTATTACTGTAAACTATCTTAATGAATCAAAAAAGTATGAAGTGCTGCAAATTCCTACAACAAAATCAACGCCAAAATCTCTGCAAGATCAGTATATAAAGGAGATTTCATGACATATGAGGAAGCTTTAGTCAAATTTACTTCACTTTTTCAACATGAAATGAGTGATGCACAGATGCGTGAGTTTTTACTCAGTATACGACTTGATGCAAGTACTCCTGTGGAAGTGATTGCCGCTGCTGCACAGGTTATGCGCAGTTTTGCCGTTGCTTTGCCTGTTTCTGATGAACTCAGAGAAAATGCGCTTGATATTGTCGGAACAGGCGGTGACAAAATAGGCAGTTTCAACATCTCCTCAACAGTAGCGCTGCTTGCTGCTTCTTGCGGGGCAACCGTTGCAAAGCACGGAAGTCGTTCTATCACTTCAAAAAGCGGCAGTGCCGATATGTTTGAAGCACTGGGTGTTCGGCTTGACTTGAGTATTGAGCAGAGTGCAAAACTTCTTGAAGAGACAGGTTTTACTTTTATGTTTGCACAAAATCATCATCCGGCCATGAAATTCATCGTACCGGTACGTAAAAGCATCCCTGATAAAACCATATTTAACATACTCGGACCTTTGACAAACCCTGCCGGTGTGAAAAAATCAATGCTGGGTGTATTTGACAAAGCTTTTGTACCAAAAATGGCAGAAGCACTTCAGATAAACGGAGCTACATCGGCTTTGGTTGTCAGCTCAAACGAAGGAATGGACGAAATAAGCATCAGTGATGTGACCTATGCGGCTTTACTGCAAGACGGCAAGACACGAGAGTTTATTATTGATCCGCAGGAGTATGGTATTAAAAAAGCACCGCTAGAAGCCATAATGGGTGGCGATGCACTCAAAAATGCAAATATTTTACGAGCTGTTTTTGATGAAAAAGCAACAGATGCCCAGCGTGATATAGTGCTTATAAATACTGCAGCATCGTTGATGGTAGGAGATTTGGCCCGAGATATACAAGATGGACTGGAAATGGCAAGAGAAGCCCTTGCAAAAGCAAGACCGAAAGTAAAATTAAAACAAATCATAGAAACATCAAACAAGTTATGAAAAAAACATATACATATAGACTGGAAGAGTTAGACTCTTTGGCAGACAGAATTATGAGTCAACTACAAGAAGGTGTTATTATTTTAAAAGGCGATTTGGCTGCAGGCAAAACGACTTTGGTAAAAAATATAGCAAAAAAACTCGGATTGAGTGAAGATGTGACATCGCCTACTTTTTCACTGCAGCAATGTTATGGGGAAAAACTATTTCATTATGATATTTACAATCACGGGCTTGATCATTTTATCTCTTTGGGAATGCTTGAAGAGTTGGAAAAACCGGGTCTGCATTTTATAGAGTGGGGAAGTGATGAATTGGTGGATATTTTAGTCTCTGCCGGCATTGAAACAGTGACAATAGAGATAGAAAAAATTTCAGATGATGCAAGAGAGTATACAATATGCACACATTAAAAGCAACAGACTTAAAAAAGAAAATTAAAGATTTGGAAATAGTAAAAAGTATAAGTCTTGAAGTCAACAGCGGTGAGGTTGTAGGACTGCTTGGACCGAACGGAGCAGGAAAGACAACCACTTTTTATATGATTTGCGGTTTGGTAGAAGCAACAGAGGGGAAAGTCTATTTTGACGGAGAAGATCTTATCGGGATGCCCTTACATGAAAGAGCACTCAAAGGTATAGGTTATTTACCGCAGGAAGCTTCGATTTTTAAAGATTTGAGTGTTGAAGACAATTTAATGATAGCGGCTGAAGTCGGTATAAAAGGTAAAGCAGAACAAGAAGCACGCATTGTGGAACTGCTTGATATGTTCAATATTGAGCCTATACGATACAGAAAGGGAATCAGTCTCAGCGGCGGGGAACGTCGCCGTGTTGAAATTGCCCGTGCGCTTGTAAACAAACCAAAGTTTTTGTTGCTGGATGAACCTTTTGCCGGAGTTGATCCTATTGCCGTTATGGATATACAAAAAGTGATACATCAGCTTGTATCATATGACATAGGTGTATTGATAACAGACCATAATGTGCGTGAAACACTGGATGTTTGTGACAGAGTCTATGTTATAAAATCGGGAGAGCTTCTTGCGCAGGGAACCAGTGATGAAATCGGACAAAATGAAGATGTCCGTACACATTACCTCGGTGAAAGCTTCAAACTTTAGGAATTCATGAAAATATGGGAGCATTAAGACAAACACAGGGAGTTGAAACAAAACACAAGCTCTCAAATACCCTGCGTAACTGGCTTCCCATATTGCATTCAAGTCTTTCTGATTTGGGTGAAGCTATGACTCCTTTTGTCGAAGCCAATCCTGTTATAGAAGTGAAATCAGGCTTTGAAGAAGATTTTGAAAAAAAGATTCCAAGAAAAATAATTTCCCGCGGAGTGAGCAATTCCAGAACAGAGCAGATAGAAGCGCTGACTATTCAAAGTCGAACACTTTATGATGTTTTAGATGAGCAAATAGGTGCGCCGCTGTTTCCTACACCTGTTTCACAAAAAGTAGCTTTGTTTGTCATCGAAAATTTGGACGAATATGGCTATTACGACGGTAACACAGAAGAATTTTGCCAAAAAAACAGTATAGACAGAGAAACTTTTGAAAAGATTCGTCTGCGCTTTTTACATGTAGAACCCGTAGGCATAGGTGCTAAAGATTTGGCTGAGTCATTTTTGTTTCAACTAGACAACAGTGAAATCAGTGACCAGGCATATAGTCTGGCCGTAAAAATCATTAATGACATGCAAAATATTCATGCCTACTCCAAAGAAGAGTCTTTTAACGAGGTTATGCATGTATTGTCAACATTCAAAAATCCGCCAAATATCGAATATCAGGAAGATTCCGCGCAGATCATTCCTGATTTGATGATATATTTTAATGATGAACAGCAGATAGAAGTCAAACTCAATGATGCCTACTATCCTGTGATAAACATAGACACCTCTTATGGCGTTGAGCATGAATTTGTAAGACAAAAAATCAAAGAGGCAAAAAGTTTGGTGGATGCGCTTGATATGAGAAAAGCAACACTTTACAAAGTAGGTTTGATGATCGTCGAATACCAGTATGATTTTTTTACAGGCGGACAAATCATGCCATTGACACTTAAAACTCTGGCTGATGAATTTGGACATAATCCCTCAACTATTTCGCGAGCCATTGCAAACAAATATATAGCATGCGACAGAGGTGTTTTGGCTATGAAAGAGTTCTTTACAACCGCCATTGATGAAGATGTCAGTAATGCTGCCATCAAAGAGTTTCTCGTTGAACTTATTAAGAATGAAAACCATGAAAAGCCTTTGAGTGACATGAAGCTTTTAGCCCTGATAGAAGAAAAATTCAAAGTAAAAATGGTCAGACGTACGATAGCAAAATACAGAAAACAGCTCAATATCGCAGGTTCAAGTGAGAGAAAGAAACTCTACAAACTGGGTATTTGATATATCTCAAAAAAAGAGATATTATTACTCTTTTTCCAAGAAAAGTCTGTACCCGTTTGTTTCATGGGAAGGAACAACTTCTATTAATCTCCATCCTTCTTTATACAAGGCAGACAGTGTTGTCTTGGAGTTTTGAATCTGTGAAATCACATCCGGGTTTTTATCTTCTTTGCTTGCCTGCTGTTTAATATCTGATATCTGAATTATTTCAGAATCCTCGTTGTATAAAACTGCGCAAAAATATATTCGAATTTCCATGGTATTAAACCTCTCTTCTTTTTAGATGAAAATATTATAGCAAAATTTTACGGATCTGCGTTGAAAAAAAGATTTTGGCTCTCTTGTGACCATTTTGTAATATAAAATGATTATACTTGCATAGAGAGATAACAAAGGTTGTATTTGAAAATGCACGAAACTACTACTGTTGCTGTACGGTCTATATTTATTTCGGATATACATCTGGGAACACGTTTTTCAAAAGCAGAGGCTTTATTGGATTATGGAGCTGTTTTGGCGCAACATGCAAAACACAATAACTATGATGGTGTAATTTGCGGTCATATACACAAAGCGGAGATGCGTTATATAGAAGGCATCAGGTATTTAAATTGCGGTGACTGGGTTGAGAGCTGTACTGCGATTGTAGAAACATTGGAGGGTGAATGGAAAATTGTCAGTTTCCGCGAGAAATAACTCTTTGTTTGTCCGGAGGTGCAGGTCGCGGAGCATACCATTTGGGCATAGTTTCCGTACTGCAGGAGAACGGTGTCAAGATTAAAGCTGTCAGCGGTACAAGCGCAGGTGCTCTGATCGGAGCATCCCTTGCCTGCGGCAAGAGTGCCGCATACATTTTTGAGGTGATACAATCAAAAGAGTTCCGCTCTGTTTTTAAGATCTCTTTGGGTAACGGCTATCTTTTTAAACTTGATCATAATGCGGCAGTTGTTGACAAACTTATAGACAAAGAAAGTTTTGAAACACTTGAGATACCGTTACATGTAACGGCATGTGATGTAGAAAAGGAGCAAGCGATTTATTATGACAGTGGCAAAATTCTTAAAGAAGCAGTTTTGGCATCCTGCTCTATTGCACCCTTGTTCGCTCCAGTGTATGTCAACAAAACACTTGTCGTAGACGGCGGGCTTGTAGACAATTTCCCGGTTGAGAGGCTGCAGCAGTACAATTATCCTATCATCGGAATAAATCTTTTTCCAAAATATAAAAAAGTGCCAAAAACCATACTGGGGTGGATTAAAAAGAATATACATACAGCATGGCAGTCAAAATATGTCAGCAAAAAAGAGCTTTGTTACATGTACCTGTGTAATGAAAAACTGTTGGATATCAAAGTTTTTTCATTTCGGGATATTGGCAAAGCTTATGCAATGGGAAGAGAAGAGATGCAAAAAATTATAAAAGAGAGTAACAAAGTATGATTATTTATATACACGGTTTTGCAAGCAGCGGAGAAGGGTATAAAGCAAAACTTTTTAGAGAATATTTTATAAACAAAAATGAAAAATTTATGGCGCCATCATTGTCATATATCCCTGAATTGGCTATACGGACACTGGAAGAAATTATAAAAAATTCACAAGAAAAAGTCAGTCTGATGGGTTCGTCTTTGGGAGGGTACTATGCAACATATCTTGCACATAAATATAATCTTAAAGCAGTACTGATAAATCCTTCAACCTATCCGTATATTACACTGCAAAAAACACTTGGTTTTATGCAGAGTTTTTATGACGGCAGCTGTTTTGAATGGAAAGAATCTCATCTGCAAATGCTCAAAAAGTATGAAGTACAAGAACCAAAACAGGAGAACTTTATGCTTTTGCTCCAAAAGGGAGATGAAACACTCAACTACAAAGAAGCGGCAGATAAGTTTGATAAAGCAACACTGATTATAGAAGAGGGCGGAAGCCACAGTTTTGACAATATTGAACGCTATTTTGAAAAAACGGAAACGTTTTTACGATAAAAGAACAACAGTGTCAAAGAGGGCAAAAAGTCAATACATTTTTTTGCTATAATAAATAATTAAAAAGAACAAGGTAATAAAGCATGAAAAACAGATCAAAGAGTGGTTTTACGCTCATAGAATTAATGATAGTTATTGTCATCCTGGGACTTTTGGCAGCCATGATAATGCCAAGTCTTACTGGAAAAGGCGAAGAAGCAAAAAGAAAACTGGTGTGTGTACAAATGAAGAGTATTTACAATGGTGCCCTTGATATGTTTAAAATTGACAACAGCAGGTATCCTACTACAGATGAAGGGCTTGAAGCCCTTGTAAAAAACCCGGATCCGCAAAAATATCCCAACTACTCACCGAGTGGGTATTTTAAAGACAATGAGATTCCAAAAGACTCATGGGGGAGAAATTTTATCTATATGAACAATGACGGCAAAGTGGAACTGGTCTCTCTTGGTGCAGATGCAAAAGAGGGCGGAACAAAAGAAGCTGCAGACATAAAACTCAGTCAGTGTAAATAAGAGATACTGTTTTTGAAAAAAGCTTTTACTCTCATTGAACTTATGATAGTCATAGTGATAATGGGAGTTGTTTATACTTTGGTCATAGGCAGTTTTAAAAAGCTCAGTGAAAAAAGTACAAATTTGTCACTTAAAAATTTAAAAGAGTTTTTACAATCTTATCCGCATAAAGAGAGTGCAAAGTTTGTTTGTTTGGATAAGTGCAAGAATTGTTTTGTACTGATAGATGGAAAAAAGCAGGATATAAAGATAAAAAATTTCCTTGATGAGAGTGTACAAGTTTATCGCTATGACTTTGATCTTGGTGCGATGCAAAAAGAGAATACAGGCTATTTTAATCAGGAGAATATTGAAGAAAATGTCTGCTTTTCATATGAAGTGGATGGTGACGGAGTCGGTGATCAGGTACTGGTAGAGTATAAAAACAATGTATATGATTTTACACCCTATTTTGAACCTCCGCAAGTGTACAGCAGTGTAGAAGAAGCAGTAAATGCAAAACAAGATTTAATGACAAAGATAATACAATGATATTTAAGTACAGCGGAATTGACGAGTTTGGTAAAAAAGTATCTGACAAGATTGAAGCTTCTGATTTGGCAGAGGCCAAGAGTAAGATTAAAGCCAAAAAGATTATTTATCAAAAAATCAGTGAAGAAGCCCCGTCATTTTTTGACTCCCTACATTTTTCAAGAAAATACCGAATAAGTACAAAAGAGTTGTCCGGACTTTCCCGTGAACTTGCCATGTATATCCGTTCCGGTATCAGTATAGTGTCTGCACTGAAAATTGTGCAGACACATTATGAAAACAACAAAAAGATGAAACTCTTTTTATCTACAGTGAGTACACATCTGAATGAGGGAAAAGATTTTTACTCAGCACTTGAAGCGCAAAAGGTAGTGGTGCTTCCGGAATTTTTCAAGTACTCGATAAAAGTCAGTGAAAACGGGGGTGTTTTGGATGAAGTGCTTTTGGAACTTTCAAAATTTTTAAAAGAACAGGAACGCATTAAAAAAGAGATAAAAAGTGCTTTTGCCTACCCTTCTTTTATGATAATTGTTTCTTTGCTTATGATTGCTTTTATGCTGACCTTTGTGGTGCCGCAGATTACAGGAATATTTGTCAATATGCATCAGGAACTGCCTACACCTACAAAAGTAGTCATTGCAGCAGGAACATTTTTTCAAAATAATTTTAAAATCATTTTGGCATCACTGTTTGCCGGTATTGTCATATTTATATCTGCACGCAAGAAAAGCCGCTCTTTTGCGTACGGGGTCGATAAACTGCTGTTAAAACTTCCGTATTTCGGAGAGATTATACAAAAAAGCGAATTGGCACGCTTCTCTTATATGGCATCTTTGCTGGTCCGCTCGGGTGTCCCTTTTGTGCGTACTATAAATCTCGGGACAAATATTTTAAACAATCTTGTGCTCAAAGAGCTGTTTACAACTGCTTCAAAGAAAGTGGTAGAAGGAAAACTGCTTTCAAATGCACTCAATGAATCAGATATAAAGATTGATTATGCTTTTATCCAGTCTATAGCTTTGGGAGAAGAGACGTCAGAACTTGAAACAATTTTGCATAATGTTTCAGAACTCTATTTTGAAGAGAATCGTGACAAAATTTCTCTGCTGTTAACTTTGCTTGAACCTGCTCTTATGCTCTTTGTCGGTGGATCTATCGGATTTATAGTTTCTGCTATGCTGTTGCCAATTTTTTCTATGAGTATTCAGTAAATGTTTAAAAAAAATGCAATAGCCCTTTTGATAACGATGTTTTTCATTATGGCAATTACAGTTACAATAGGGGTCTCACTCGGACATATCAACAGTGCAAAAAAGAATCTTTCCTCTGAGAAATTTTTACTGCAAACTACTGCTGTTTTGGATGATATGCTGAAAATTTTAAAAGAGACTCCCGAACTTGATGATATAAACGACACACAGACTTTTCGTGCATTTTTATTGCAATACAGCACAGTTGTCCCGTTAAGTACGGATATAATGGTAGAGGTAAAGCTGGAGAGTGCCCGATCTAAATTTAATTTTAATGCACTTAAAAAGAACACAGCTGAAGGGGAGAGTGCACTAAAGAATGCACTTATCGGTTATTTTAATGCAAAAATGATCAACAGTGAGTATCTTTATCTCCTTGAAGATTTAACAGGCGGTATAAAAGAAGACGGAATGTATAACAGTGCTCTGTTTGATGATAATCCTTATCTTTTTAGAGACTATATAAGTTCTGACGAACAGATAAAAGAGTTAAATGAGTATTATAAAAAAACCTATCATGATAACAGCGTTGAGCACATAGATCTGCATAAAATCTTTACTTTTGGAAATTATAAAAATTCTTCTTATGTGATTGATTTAAACTTTGTAAACAGGGATGTTTTTAATATAATGTCAGGGAACTATTATGAGCAGGAAAACACTGCTGCAGAAGATGATAATTTTTTTGTGGACTGTGACAAATTGACGGCAGAAGAGAAAGAAGACCTGAAAAGAAAATTTAATGCAAGTTGTGATTTGCAAAAAATTATAACAGTGACGCTTTTGGTCACACAGGGCAAACAAAATGCTGAAATAAAATTTGAATACAATATAAAAACCAAAAAAGGATCAAACTTTGTTTACAAAATTTAAAAATAATTACAAAACAATTTTGTTGGATCCTTTCATGGAACCAGTGCAGATTGAAGAAAAAATAAATGTTGTTTTATCTCCGTCTTTATACTGGGTAAAGAAAATTTCTTTACCTGTGAAATATATAAGGGAAGTAAAAAAACTGCTTCCTTCCATTTTTGAAGATATTCTGCCTGAGGGTCACTACAGCTACTATGCCTATAAAGAAAATGACGAGTATATAGTTTTTGCCTATGAAGATAAAATGATTCTGGAGCTGATGGCACAAAAAGAAATATCTCCTTCAAATGTTGTCAATATCTATTTTGCGCAGAGTGAATTTTCTTCCTTGGAAGGAGCCTGTAGAGTAAATGAAAAACAGGCACTTGTAGTGAAAAACGGTATAGTGATTCTTGTACCGGATTTTTGGATAAAAGAAGCAGATATCCTTAAACCGGATGATTTTAAACCATCCGGTCATGCTATAGTTTTACAGCAGTTTAATCATATTCTCAAAAAGTCCAGTTTTTATAAGATTGGTTTTGTTCTGTTGTTTATCACAGGTATAGTTTTCGGAGAATGGCTTATTACCATGGATAAGGCAGCCACGCTTGAAGATCAAAGGAATGCCGTATTTGCAAAATATAATTTAAAGCCTACCATGATGCAAAATCAGGCTATTCATGCAGAACTGAATAAAATATACGAAAAACAGATGAAACTGAGAGAATATATAGGATATTTTCTCAAAATGCATCTTGCAAAAAATGAAAAAATTTCTTACATAGGATTTGATTCCAAAGTGTTAACAGTGATTATAAAAGATGTTACACAGAGTAAAAAAATTATAGAAGCATTGAAACGTAAAGGTATTCATGCTAAAACCCAATTAAAAAATTCAGTACTGACTTTGGAGATAACTTTATGAACCGCTTAAATCCTCTTTACGTTGGCATCTTTTTACTTTTGCTTTTACTGTTTTTTGTTTTGAAGCTCATAGATGCAAAAAAAGAGCTCCATCAGGAAAAAATTCTCTATGAAAAAACACTGAAAGTTTCTTTAGACACGAGTGCTTTAAAAAAAGCATTTGCCAACAAAGAAAAAGAGAAAAAGGAGATTCTACATATATTGTCAAATCCTGTTTTAAAGAGTTCCAAGATAAAAAAAGAAATAACAAACTCAGGAATACACATCAGTTCTCAAAACATGGATATAAAAGCTTTGAATTTTTTAATGGGTAAAATTCTCAATACAACATTTAACATAACAATGCTGAAAATAAAAAGAATCAGCGAGAGTAAATCAACGCTGGAGGTGAAGATAAAATGGTAAAAAAACTGGTTTTATTCCTGTTGTATGTCCTGTTTTTTATGATGGCATTTATCTATTTTTCTCCCAAAGTAAATATATACTATTTTGCTGAAGAGCAACTGCAAAAAAAAGGTATTGTTCTGAATGATGAGACTCTCAGTGATGAAGGTTTTACGCTTGAAATAAAAAATGCTGTTTTATATGTTAAAACACTCGAAACTGCAAAAATACAAAAGATAAAACTGAATCTTTTTCTTTTGTATAACAGTGTAGAGGTTGAAGGTTTAGTCTTATCCGATATGGCATCAGGATTTATACCTTTACATGTAAAGAGTCTGTATCTTGTCTATACTGTATTTGATCCTTTACATGTAACGGGAAAATGCAATGGTGAGTTTGGAGAGGCTGATATTGATATCGACCTTGTCAAGAGAACTTTGCAGGTTTTGATAAAACCTTCCAAAAAAATGTTGACTCATTATTATACAACACTGCGAAATTTGAAAAAAGATAAAAACGGAGGCTTCATTTATGAACAAAGTCTCTAATTCTAAGATGTTGCAAATCATTACAAAATTGTTGATTTTAATAGCTCTTTCCAAACTGCTTGCGCTCGTGCTGTTATGGTATTTGCCAAGCAATGGTATAGATGTAAAGATAAAAAAGAATTATCGTCCGGCATATCAAAGAGTAAATTTTACAAATATGCTTACTCCTTTGCATACAAATACCAAGGGGTATAAAAAAACAAATGAAACGGGTGCGCACAGAAGTATTACCGACATGACTCTGATCGGTCTTTATGGTTCTAAAAATTATGGATATGCCATAGTGGCAATGAAATCGAATTTGAAAAAAACTTCAATTATCGGAGTGGGTGAAACGTATAATGGCTATACTTTGAAAGAAATCAATAACGATAATGTTGTTTTTACAAAAGACGGCAAAAACTATATACTGTATTTTGTCAAACAAAAAATTAAAGATGTAAGTATAAACCGGGTCACGCATAATGAAACAGATAATGGTGTGACAAATATATCAAGGCAGGATATAAAGTTTTTTGAAAAAAATCCTCAAAAGATTTGGAAACAAATTGCCATAAAGGAAGTCATGGAAGATGGAAAAATTAAAGGTTTTAAGATAATGAAAATAAATAAAAATTCAAAATTTGCAGCACTCGGGTTGCAAAAAGGTGATATTGTCATTAAAGCAAACAATATTGATTTGACATCATATAAAGCAGTGATGAATATATATAAAAATGTAAACAAATTAAGCGAAATAAGCTTGGTTGTTTTAAGAAATAACACAGAAAAGGAATTGATATATGAAATTCATTAAGCACATAGGATTGATACTACTTTTAACATTCTCTCTTCAGGCAAGAGAACAGGTGAATGTTAACTTTTCAAATTTGGCCATTGATGATTTTGTAAAACTGGTAGCAAAAATTACACATAAAAATATTTTAATGAATTATAAAATAAACGGAAGTGTGAATCTTGTAAGTTCTGCACCTATCTATGATGATGAATTGATGGGGATGCTGGTTTCTGTTTTACAGTCAAAAGGCTACTCTCTGGCACGTAATGGGTCTTATTATGAAATTGTCCGCTCTTCTGAGGTTGCAAGATCTAATGCGGATGTTGTCAAACCAAACCAAAAAGTATCCGGATCTTTAATGGTAACCCAGGCTGTTAAAGTAGAGGGTGAAAATGTAGATATTATAGCGGCAAAGATTCGTTATCTTATTTCAAAAACTGCAAAACTGATGACATTAAAAGAGAGCAATACGATCTTGATAACTGATTATCCAAAAAATATAGAAACCATTAAAAAAATAATCAAAGATATTCAAATAACAAACAACTCTATTGTAAAACTGGTATATATAAAACATGCAGATGCCGGAAAACTTCAGGCTCGTTTGTTGGATATAAGCAAGTCAATATTTAATCCTAAAGTCGTTTCGGACAAAGTCAATATCATTTTTGATGAAAATATAAACGGTTTGATTGTTATCGGAAATAAAAAGAATGTAGCAAAAATTGAAGATTTGGCGAAAAAACTTGATGTAGAGTCAAACATTAGCCGGTCAGTTGAAATTTACAGTCTTAAAAACTCTGATGCAAAGAATGTTATCAAAACCCTAAAAGAGATTATTTCTGATAAAACATATCAAGGGCTTACCACAAAACCGAATATCTCTTCGAGCGAAGAGATCAATGCCATCATCGCAGTTGCTGATCCTGAGATACTCAAAGGAATCAAGGTTATTATTGATGCACTGGACAAGGAAAAATACCAGGTATATGTTCAGGCAAGAATTATTAATATCAATAAAAACAATGCCGAAAGTTTAGGAATGAAATATGGTTTTGCAGCAGGAGATGTTTCAGCATCCGGACTTTATGCAATGAGTGCAAATTTTGGTGATGCTAATTTGCAAAATCTGGCATCAACACAGATTATCAATTATCTCGGTGCTATTGGCTCTGGCGCAAAAAGCGCATTGGCCCTTGGGGCAACACTTGATTTTTTACAAAGTCACGGCGCATCAAAAACAATATCAAATCCTTCAATTCTCTGTGTCAACAATAAACAATCTTCCATCTATGTCGGTAAAACCATTTCTATAATATCCGGTGCAACAACAAATGCTGTTTCGGGAGTGACAAACAACTATAAAAGAGAAAATATCGGTCTGACATTACGAATCAAACCAAGAGTATCCTCAAACGACAAGGTAACTTTGGATGTTGAAGCGTCTTTGGAAAATATTTTAAGCTCTGATGCAGCGGGACAGCCTGTTACGTCAAAGCAAGAGGTGAAGACACAGGCGATTTTAAGAAGCGGCGAAAGCATTATCATCGGCGGTCTTGTAAAATCTCTTGACAGAAAAACAAAAACAAAAGTTCCTCTGCTGGGTGATATTCCAATGATAGGAGAGTATCTTTTCTCATCTACTGAAACAATTAAAGAACAGGATAACTTAGTAGTCATTCTGACTCCTTATGTCATAGACAAAAGTGAAGAACTTTCAAAACTGCAAAGAGACCTGGGTGTTCTTTCAAGTGTGCAAAAAGAGTATAATGAAAAAATCTTTAAAAAGATAACGAGTAAAAAAAATGAAAAGATACAAAAGAATACAGAACCTGCAGTGCATGTCAAAGGTGTCTATTAATGCTCAATACAGAAGTGCTTCATGATTTACATTTACAGGTATGTGAACCTGAGGGTATACCAACGGAGATCAGTGTTAAAAACTATCTTCTTTTTAGTAAAACAGAAGAAGAAGTCATTGCATGTGTCTGTGAAAGATATTTGGTTGAAGCGAGTAACTATTATACAAAACTAGAAATCAAATATCCTCTCAAGATGCTTGATGAAGATTCGTATGACAGGCTTTATAACCGTTTTTTGGAACTTCGAACAGACAAAGCAATAGAGACAATGCAAGAAGATTCTTCAGAAGAGAATGAACAAGAAGACATCTCTCTGACCGATTTTTTAAGAACGTCGAGTGACATTTTAACGAGTGAAGAATCAGCACCCATTATCAAGTTTGTCAATGCACTTTTTTATCAGGCTGTCAAAAAAAGAGCTTCGGATATCCATATAGAGGTCAAAGAGAAGAGTGGTGAAGTCCGATTTCGTATAGACGGAATGCTGAGTAAAAATGCAGATTTGGACAAAAAAGTTGTCAGTCTTATCATCAGCCGTATTAAAGTTATTTCAAATTTGGATATTTCGGAAAAACGTATTCCCCAAGACGGAAGAACACAGATAAAAATTGCAGGCGAGATATTGGATATCAGGGTTTCGGTACTGCCTACTTTTTATGGAGAAAGAGTTGTTATGCGTATTTTAATGCAAAGTTCACAGATACCGCAGATAACAGAGCTTGGATTTCATCAGGATATGATTGAAAAGATCAAAAGTCTGTTACGCCTTTCACACGGAATTATTTTAGTGACCGGACCGACAGGGAGTGGTAAAACAACATCTTTGCACTCTTTCCTGCGAGAAGTGGAATCTCCTGAAAAAAATCTTATAACTGTTGAAGATCCTGTGGAATATAAATCAGAAAGCATATCGCAGATTCAAGTGAATGAAAAAGTAGGACTCACCTTTGCAAGTGCTCTGCGTTCAATTTTACGCCAGGATCCTGATGTCATAATGATAGGAGAAATCAGAGATGAAGAGACAGCATCTATTGCGGTGCGTGCAGCACTGACAGGGCATCTGGTTTTTTCTACAATTCACACAAATTCTGCATCTGCTACGATATCAAGATTGGTTGATATGGGAATTGCACCGTTTTTAATATCCTCTTCTATTTTAGGTATTTTGGCGCAAAGGCTGGTCCGCGTATTATGCCCTGAGTGCAAAGAAGAAGATGTCATAGCTGAAAATTTTGCCGATGACTACAATATCCCAAAAGAGAGCAAAATTTTTAAAGCAAAAGGATGCCCTGCATGTAACTACAGTGGCTACACAGGCAGAAGATCGATAGGAGAACTTTTGATTATGAATGACAAGGTAAAAGATCTTTTAAAAACTACAGCGGATGAGCACAGTATCAAAGAAGCACTGGAAGCTGACGGTTTGCAAAGTATCTCTTTTCAACTCTCCAATATGGTTTTAAATGGAGAAACTTCGCTGGATGAAGCAATCCGTATCGGATTATAAAATGTTTTGTACTGCTACATGTAATCTTCACAGGAGAGCTTTTACACTGATAGAGGTAATGGTAGCAGTGATGATTATTTCAGTGGTAATTATGGCTTTACTGCAAATAAATGCCAACAACACACATATATTTTCTCAGGTGAAAAATCAGGAAACGGCTACGCAATATCTTTCATTGCTTGTAGGAACAAAATATGGCTTTGAAAATGAAAAGATATCTTTAGAAGAGTTGGTTTCAGACTTTGATTTGGATGATGATTTTAGAAGAGAACTCAAACATACAGATATAGAAATAGTGTATCAAACACTGCAGAGTATTGACACAAGCATGTTTGATGAATCCGCAAACGAGGAAGAAGATAACGATCCAAATAAAAAAAACAGTGCAGGAACTATCTACGAAACAGGAAGAAGTACATTGAAAACCAAGAACTACTCCTCATCACTGTTACGCTTAAGAATACGATGAAAAAAGCTTTTACATTGATAGAAATGATGATATCTATAACTATTTTATCTATTATGATGGTTTATTTGTACAGAGTCAATGCTTCTGTAAACAAAAGTAATACATTTTATGAAAAACAGGTCAACGGATTTAATTCCCTGAGTCTAAAAAAGAGAGTACTTTTTCTGGACTTGTCTTTAATGCTTTATCAGCAAAACAGTATCGTGCATAATGACAAAAATGAAGATGTCCTCTTTTTGCAAACAACACATTCCCTTCACAGAAGAGTAAACCCTTATGTGACCTATATAGTCAAAAATAAAAAACTTTACAGACTGGAATCATTGCAAAAACCTGTTTATCCGTTATCAGAAGCCGATAAATTTAATGCAGACTGTCTTGGCAGTGTTGATGTCTTCAGAGTTTATAAACAAAAGGATAAAGCAGTTTTTTTAGTCAATTTGAAGTTTGAAGATTCGGACCGTATATTGATGAAGGCAAGGGTTTTAAATGAATACTGAAATGTCCAAGCTGCAAACACGCTATTTTGACTTGGATTTTATCCGTGGAATTGCTATTGTGTTAATGGTTGTTTTTCATTTTTGTTTCGATTTGAATAATTTTCATTTTATAGATATAAATATCTATCATGGAGTTTTTTGGCATTATTTCCGTTATGTCATAGTAAGTCTGTTTCTATTATGTGTCGGAGTGTCACTTTATCTGGTCAATGAAAGCGGTTACAACTTTACAAAAGATTTGAAAAGATTTTTTCTTATTTTTGCGAATGCTATGCTTGTCTCTGCAGCTAGTTATTTTACATTCCCTCACAGTTTTATCTATTTTGGTATCTTGCATTTTATCGCATTTGCTTCTCTTTTAGCACTTGCATTTGTAAAGTTTCCAAAAATTGCTTTGCTTGCAGGGATCACAATTATAGTGTTGAGTTACAATAACACTCTTCATATGCATTGGCTCTATAACATCCTGAAAATGCCACTACATCTGCCAAAGCATCCGGAGGATTTAGTTCCTTTTACTCCGTGGTTTGGTGTTGTTCTTGTTGGTATTTTTATTGGCTGCAAAAAACTTTTTATTTTTAATACAGTACAAAATTATTTTACGAAAAAAGTATCTTTTCTGGGGAAGCATTCACTGCTGATTTATATGATTCATCAACCTGTTCTTTTTGGGACAGTTTTCAGTATGCATGAAATTTTGGAATAGTGTGTGATAAAGCAAAATTTCAATAATTCGGAGTGTAAACTTAATTCACAACTTTATAGTTTTTCGATATAATCTTTTTACAAAAAGCATTTGCTATGTTAATGAGAATGTGTTGTGCAGTATTTTTTTTTGACAAAATATAAAAAAGGTTTGATTATGGAGTGCGAATTTCCTACAGTTAATTCAAATATGGATGAAGTAAAAGAGATTTTTGAGAGTGTTAAAACGATTGCGGTTTTGGGGCTTTCTCCTGATGAGAGCAAAGACAGTCACAGGGTTGCCAAATATCTTCAGGATCAGGGGTATAAAATAATTCCTGTTTATCCAAAAGGAGAGACGATTCTTGGAGAAAAAGTTTATAACTCTTTGGCTGAAATTCCTTTTGCAGTTGACATGGTTGATATTTTCAGAAAACCCGCAGCACTTGATGCCATTGCAGATGCCTGTATAAAACGTGGTGATGTAAAAGTTTTTTGGGCACAAAAAGGTATAGTAAACAATGAAGCCGCTAAAAAAGCACAGGATGCAGGAATGAAAGTTGTACAAAACCAGTGCACTATGGTTGATCATCGAAATCTACAGGGCTGATTTTGATTCCTTTACAAAAAATCAAAGATGCGCATAAACGTATAGAAGAAGTTGTTGTCAACACTCCTTTTTCATATGCTCCATATCTGAGTGAAATTTCCGGATGCAAGGTATATTTGAAAAAAGAGAACCTGCAAATAACAGGAGCATTTAAACTTCGCGGTGCATATAATAAAATAGCCACTTTGACACCACAGCAAAGAGAATGCGGTGTTGTCGCAGCAAGTGCCGGCAATCATGCCCAGGGGGTGGCCTACTCCGCTGCCGCTTTTGATACAAAAGCAGTGATAGTAATGCCGGAATCGACACCGCTTACAAAGATAGACGGAGTAAAACATTTCGGTGCAGAGGTGATTCTTGCTGGCACAAACTATGATGAAGCCTATGCCTATGCAAAGGAGTATGGCGAAAAAAATCATTTGACTTTTGTGCATCCTTTTGAAGATGAAGAGGTGATGGCAGGACAGGGTACTGTAGCCTTGGAAATTCTTGAAAAATGCCAAGAACTTGACGCTGTCCTCATTCCTGTCGGCGGCGGTGGACTTATTGCCGGTATGGCCAGTGCTCTCAAAGCTGTCAACCCCGCTGTAAAAGTAATTGGTGTGAGTGCCAAAGGTGCACCTGCATTTAAAAATTCCTATGATTTAAAAAGAGCTGTTGATTCTACAAGCGTAAGAACGATAGCCGACGGGATAGCAGTACGCGACACTTCTGTGGTTACTCTCAAACATGCCCTTGAGTGTGTGGACGAGATAATAAGTGTAGATGATGAGGAGATAGCAAGTGCCATTTTGTTTTTACTTGAGAAACAAAAACTGGTGGTTGAAGGAGCCGGATCTGTCGGTGTTGCGGCACTACTGCATCATAAACTGGATTATCTAAAAGACAAAAATGTTGCAGTTGTTCTGAGCGGGGGAAATATGGATGTTACGCTCCTTTCTGTCATTATAGAAAAGGGTCTTCTGAAGTCTCATCGCAAAATGAAAATTACCGTCACATTGGTTGACAAGCCGGGTTCTTTGATGCGTTTTACGCAGATACTCCAAGAGTTAAATGCAAATATTGTGCATATTTCTTATGACAGAACGTCCGTATCGCTGGATTACGGAGATGCTAATGTGACCGTGCATATGGAGACAAAAGGAAAGCAGCATCAGGAAGAAATTAAAGAGGCTCTTGTAAAAGAGGGTTATTTGAGAGACTGAAAATGAAAACTGTTAAAAGTCAAAGTATTGTATATCCTGTAATCTTGATAAAAATTTTAAAAGACAAGCGTCTTGTTGTTATAGACTCTAAAACTACTGTAAGGTTTTACGACAAAGACAGCCTGAAAGTGCAAAGCGGATTTAAAGTTAATATTGAACACAAATATTATAAAAATAATGTGGTGGATTACAGCTATGACGGCAATTATTTTGCAACAATGTCAGCAGATGCAAAAGAGTCAAGACTCTATAATGCCCAAACAAAAAAAGCTATTGCCAGAGTTACCAGACACCAGGGGGAAGTTTCCTGTGTCGGTATAGACCCGCTCTCCAGGTATATGTTCTCATGCGGAGAAGACGGCAAAACTTTTGCATTGGATGTTAAAAGCGGAAAGATTGTGTTTACACTTCCCCATCATGCCGATACCATTAATGATGTCTCTTTTTCAAAAAACGGAAACTGGGTAGCCATAGCGAGTTATGACAGAAAAATCACACTGTTTAATCTGGTAACAATGACTCCGAAAGAAAAGTTAAAAGCCCACTCTGCACCAGTTATGAAACTAAAATTTTTTGGCAGAAACAAACTGGTGAGTATTGATAAAAATTCAAAAGCGATTATCTGGAATATATACAGTGGTAAGGTTATTCAAAGATTAGAAGGTATTCATGATGATGTTACTCAGCTTGTAATCAGCGGTGATGAAAAATTTCTGTTTTTAAGTACGAAGTTAGGATATATTTTAGTATATGATTTAAATACATATGAGTTGATAGCACCGAGATTTATAAAGATTACTTCGCCTATTGTCAGTTTGGCTTTTGATGATGAGCATAATCATCTTATTGTTGGAACAGAAGATGGATTCCTGATGTATTATGACATATTTGAAAAAATTGATACATTAAAAAATCTTTTAATGAAACAGGACATAGACGCAATTGAAGAAGAGGTAAAAAAGAATCCTATTTTACGTTATACGGATATATATAATTTAGTTTCAAACCTATGGGAAAACACATTGGAAAAGGCAAAAAAAGCTTTCCAAAACGGGAAAAAAGAACAGGCACTGTTAATGCTCAAAAATTTCATGAAGATTCCCAGCAAAAACAGAGTTATACAAAAACTCGTAAGTGATTATGCTGAGTATGATAAATTTGTACAACTTGCAAAAAACGGAAAACTGGCACTGGCATACAGCCTGGCAAACCAATATCCGGTTTACAAAGAATCAAAAATATATAAACTTTTAGAAGAGAGATGGAAAAAGGATTTGTTTCAGGCACTGAAATATGCTTTGCAGCCAAATCAAATGGAACGTGCCAAAGAGATTTTGGCTCCCTATAGAGGTATCAGCAATAAAACAACTTTTATTCAGGATGTTTTAACAAAGGGTGCAATTTATAAAAGATTCAGAAATGCTCTTGGCAAAAAAGATTTTAAACTGGCATCTGCTCTTATTCATCAGAACCCTTTTTTAAAGGAGTTTCCGGAGTATGACTCGATGATAAAATATGCCGACACTATCTATATGAAAATCCAAAAACTAGTATATGAAGGTGAAAATATAGCTGCTATGAAACTGATGAATCTGCTCAGTACGTTTACAGATTTTAAAGATGAAGTTGAGCTTATGTTAAAAGAGATACAAAACAAGCAGAAATTTTATGATGCTGTAGAGAGTGGTGATTATCAAACGGCATATAATATGATGGCAGAATATGAAGAGCTCCAGGAAACCAAAGCAGGAGAAAAGCTTCAAAATGAATGGGATGCTGATCTAATCAAAGCAAACAGTTTTGCAGCTGTCGGTGATGTAAACGGGGTAAAAAACATTTTACATAAATATTTTGATATCAGTTCAAAAACGACAGCCTTGGCAACTATATTTGCCTGGACGTATATAAATCAACTCGAAACAGCCATAAGAGAAAAAAGAGATCGCAAAGAGATAGAAAACGGCATTAAAAATTATATTTTAAATTTTGGCATTGACGACCAAATAGAAATATTATTTGAAATATTTAAAAAAAGATACAAAGATACAAAATTGGATATAGAACAGTTAAAAAAAGGTTCGCTCTCTATGTGGCGGCCTTCAATGATTGTAAAATCAATTTTAGATTAATGCTTTAACCTCAATTATAGCTCTCCTGAAGTATAATTAGCGAATTTTTAAAATTATATATTATACAGAGGAGACTTTTCATGCAAATTAGTGGCGCACAGATGGTCATTGAAGCTTTAATTGCAGAAGGCGTAGATACAGTTTTTGGCTACCCTGGCGGAGCAATTATGAATGTCTATGACGAAATCTACAAACAAGACAAATTTCAACATATATTAACTCGTCACGAGCAAGCAGCGGTTCATGCTGCAGAGGGTTATTCAAAAGCCAGCGGAAAAGTCGGTGTATCTATGATAACAAGCGGTCCTGGGTTCACAAACGCTGTAACAGGTTTAGCAGATGCATACATGGATTCTATTCCTTTGGTGGTTATTTCAGGACAGGTTCCAATGAGTTTAATCGGAACAGATGCCTTTCAAGAGATTGATGCGGTTGGAATAAGCCGTTCCTGTACAAAACACAATTATCTTGTTACAGATGCAAAAGATCTGCCGCGTATACTAAAAGAGGCTTTTTATATAGCACGAACAGGCCGTCCAGGCCCGGTTCATGTTGATATACCCAAAGATGTGACTGCACAGGTTGCAGAATTTGATTATGATGTGGAGCTGGATTTAGAAACATATAAACCGCATGTCAAAGGCAATCCCCGTCAAATCAAAAAAGCTATGGAGGCGATAGCAAATGCAAAACGTCCTTTGTTTTACCTCGGCGGCGGTATCATTAATTCAAATGCAGCCTATGAGGTAAGAGATTTGGTACATACAACAGGCATTCCTGCTGTTGAGACATTTATGGCCAGAGGAACATTGTCTTATGATGATGACCTGCTTATAGGGATGCTAGGAATGCATGGTTCCTATGCGGCAAATATGGCGATGAGCGAAACAGATCTGGTCATTGCCCTCGGTGCCAGATTTGATGACCGTGTTACCGGAAAATTAAGTGAATTTGCAAAAAATGCTGCGGTTATACATGTAGATATAGATCCTGCAAGTATTTCAAAGCTTGTTAATGCAAACTATCCTATAGTAGGTGATGTGAAAAATGTTGTCAATGAGATGCTTAAACTCACCTCCATGGTAAACAGTGACAACTATGAACAGTGGAGAGAAACGATAGAAAATTTTGCAGAGTTGCATCCACTGACATTTCATGAAGATACAGAAAATATCAAGCCACAGTGGGTAGTAAAACGTGTAGGTGAGCTTCTAGGTGATGATGCAAATATTTCAACAGATGTCGGACAGCATCAAATGTGGGCGGCACAGTTTTATCCGTTTACGAGACCCCGTCAGTTTATAAGTTCCGGTGGACTCGGAACTATGGGCTTTGGTTTTCCGGCGGCTATGGGTGTCAAAGCGGCTGTTCCTGAAAAAACAAGTATCAACTTTACCGGAGACGGCTCTATTTTGATGAATTGTCAGGAGTTAATGACAGCCGTTGAGAAAAAATTACCGGTAATCAATATTATTCTGAATAATAATTTTTTGGGTATGGTTCGCCAATGGCAGACACTCTTTTATGACAAACGCCACAGTGAGACAGATCTTTCTGTACAGCCGGATTTTGTAAAACTTGCGGAAGCTTTTGGCGGAATAGGGTACAGAGTTACTACAAAAGAGGAATTTGATGCCGCTTTAAAAGAGGCTGTAGAAAAGAATATTGTTGCATTTATTGATGTTAAAGTTGAACGGTTTGAAAATGTTATGCCAATGGTTCCATCAGGCGGAAGCCTGTTTAATATGATGTTATTAGAGAAAAAGGAGAGTAAATAATGACTGACAATACAGAAAGAAGAGTAGTTTCCGTTATCGTTGTGAATGAAGCGAGTGTATTGTCCCGAATTACCGATCTTTTTTCCGGACGTGGCTACAACATTACATCCTTGACTGTTGCCCCAATTCCTGAGAGTAAATATTCCCGTTTGACAATTGTCACATCAGGTTCGGTGCGTGTGATTGAGCAGATAACAAAACAGTTGCACAAACTCATTCCTGTTTTACGGGTTTATGAACATGCAGATTTGGTTGAAAAAGAGATGGCACTGGTCAAATTTCCTATTACAGAAAACATAAGTGATATCAGCGCTATCTGTAATGCTTACAATGGAAAAATAGTCAATGTTGGTAATGATGTCATTATAACCATGGTTGCTGACGAGCCCAAAAGAGTCGATCACTATCTACAGGCGATTAAAAAATATAATCCAAAAGAGATAGTCAGAAGCGGCGCTGTTGCTTTAGAGAGATAAAAAGATGAAGCTGAGTAAAATAGCTTCAACATTAGAGTGTAGTATTGTCGACAATGATATTGATATTGTAGGAATAAATACTCTTAAAGATGCAAAAGAGAATGAAGTCTCTTTTGTGTCCAACTCAAAATATGTAAAAGATCTCGAAAATACAAAAGCTGCAGCAGTTATAATTTCTGAAAAATTAGCTTCAAAACTCCCTGCAAACTGTATTCCTTTGGTAACAAAAAACCCTTATTGGTCCATGGCCATACTCTCAAAATATTTTGCGCCGCCCGTAGAAGATGAGAGACTTCCTCTCCCGCAGATTGGGAAAAATTCAAAAATTTCTCCCAAGGCTGAAATAGCAAATGGTGCGGTAATCGGTGATAATTGTATAGTTTTGGCACATGTTTATATAGGTGCAAAAAGTGTTATAGGAAACAATACAGTTATTTATCCAAGTGTGACAATATACAGAGACTGTCAAATCGGCAATGACTGTATAATCCATGCAAACACAGTTATAGGTTCTGACGGATTCGGATTTGCGACAAATGAAAAAGGTGAGCATAAAAAGATTTATCAAAATGGGAATGTAGTTGTAGAAGATGATGTTGAAATTGGAAGCAATACCAGTATTGACAGAGCTGTTTTTGGCTCTACTTTGATAAAAAAAGGAACACGCATTGACAATCTTGTGCAGATTGGACATAACTGTGAAATCGGTGAGTATTGTGTTATGGTTTCTCAGTCTGGTCTTGCAGGTTCAACAAAACTTGGCAGAAATGTTGTTATGGGCGGGCAGGCTGCCGCAGCCGGTCACCTGGAGGTTGCCCCTTTTTCAACTTTTGCTGCACGAAGCGGAATAACAAACTCTGTAAAAGAACCCGGAAAGACATATGCAGGTTTTCCTTTGATGGGGCACAGACAATGGCTTAAACTTCAGGCAAAACTTGCTAGACTTATCAAGTAAAAACACAACAAGGAGTTAGTATGTCAAAAACAATCCCGTTAAGCGGAACAAAAAACGGTGTTATATCGGTAACAAAACTTGAGGAACCATATGGTGAGGGAAGCGGTACTGTAGCTAGTATAGGAATTTCACTCTCAGGTGATGCCCAAAATCCGGAATGGAAAGTTCATATTCCATTGGATAATTTAGAAGAAGTCATAAAGGCTTTATCTGAGCTAAAGTAGGTTTTTGCCTACTTTGCTTTGAGTTCCTGCACAAACTCATCAATTCTTTTAATACCTTCTCTGATAGTTGCAATTCCCGTAGCAAAACTGAATCTGAAATACCCTTCGCTTCCAAAACCAACACCAGGAACAACGGCTACACCTTTGGCTGCTAAAAGTTCTTTTGCAAAGCCTAGTGAATCATTACTGACTTCTTGAATATTGACAAAAAGATAAAAAGCACCATCCGGTTTTAAAACACTGAGTCCGTTGATTTTATTAAAAAGTTCTACAGCTTCATCACGACGCTTGATAAACTCTTTTCGCATCATTTCTATATCTTCATCTGCACTGCCGTCAAGTCCTGCAATTGCAGCATACTGTGTCATGGTATTGACATTGGATGTGCTTTGTGACTGCAGTTTTTTTGTTGCTTTGATAATTTCGGTATGGTGTGATGCCATATATCCGAAACGCCAGCCTGTCATAGCAACTGACTTGCTTAAACCATTGATGGTGATTGTTCTTTTAAACATGTCTTCACTGACTGCTGCTGCTGAAGTAAAATCCCCGTCATATATCAGTTTTTCATACATTTCATCGCTGGCTACGAGAACATCCGTCCCTTCAAGCACTTTTGCCAAAGCAGTGAGTTCTTCTTTGGAATAAACTGCACCGGTAGGATTTGACGGTGTTGTAAGAATCAGCATTTTTGTATTTGGTGTCAATGCTTTTTTGAGCTGTTGGGGAGTGATTTTAAAGGCAGTCGCATCACTTGTCTGAATTTCTACGACAGTCCCGTCAAAATATTTCACAAGTTCAGGGTAGGTTACCCAGTATGGCGCAGGAATAATAACCTCATCGCCTTTTTCAATTGTTACAGAAAAAAGATTAAACAAGGAATGTTTTGCGCCATTGTTAATGATAATCTGGTTAGGGTCATATGTTAAACCGTTGTCTCTTTTGAGTTTGGCAGCGACTGCCTCTTTGATGGCCGGAATCCCATCTACTGCGGTATATTTTGTAAAACCGTTGTTGATTGCGTCTATAGCCGCGTCTTTGATAACTCTGGGTGTATCAAAATCCGGTTCTCCGGCTGAAAAACTGAGAATGTCTTTACCCTCTGCTTTTAACTCTTGTGCAAGCGCTGTAATTGCTATTGTAATTGATTCAGATAGTTTATCTATGCGTTTTGCTAGCATTTGAACCCTTTTTTATAATATATTTGATAAATTATACTAAAAAAAAGATGTATATTTGTTGAGAAAAGAGCGAAAAATTAATTTTTCATTGATTTTATAAAAGATTCATATATATGTTCAAGTTCAAGGTCTTGATCTAGAAGATCTTTATTTTCTTTTACTAAAATATGTTCAAGTATAGCCACACGCTTGAGAAGGTATTCAAACATCTCTTTGTTTATATCAGGGAGCATATTGTGCATAAAAGGATCTTTACATCTCCCTTTTTCAATGATATGTGCAGGCAAACCGACTGCTGTGGAACAATCAGGAACTTCTTTGACGACAACCGAGTTGGCACCGATTTTTGCATATTCGCCTATTGTGATGTTTCCCAGTATCTTTGCGCCGGCTCCGATTACCGCTCCCTTTTTGATAGTCGGATGTCGTTTGCCGTGAGTTAAAGAAACACCACCGAGTGTTACACCCTGATATATGAGCACATCATCTTCAATGATGGCAGTCTCTCCGATTACAACTCCAAAACCGTGGTCAATAAAGACACGCTTACCAATACTCGCGGCAGGGTGGATGTCAATATTTGTAAGTATTTGGGTTATTCCCATGATTGCCCTTGCTGTACGGGTAAAGTTGTTTGTATAAAGTTTGTGCGCTATTCTGTACCATGCAACTGCCCATACACCAGGGTAATTAAATAAAAAATCAATTTTTGAATTTAATGCAGGATCATTTCTGTACGCATTTGAAAAGTCTTCCTTGATATCGGCAAATATTCCCATGCTCATCCTTAATTTGTTGTTCTTAAATAGCCATTTTGATATAAAAATCTTTCTAGCTGCAGCAGTGTATCATTTTTTTCTTTTTCTGTAATAAAGCTGGCATTTGAGAGTTTGTTTTTAACTTGATTTAATATTTCATGTTTGTCATATCCTATTGATTCAAGTATCTCCAAAATACTTTTTGATTCTACTGCATTGGTTATATTGTATCCGGAGTCATTGATTGAAATTGTATACTCACTGGGGTGTGTAAAAAGATTATGGTTCATTCCCAGTGTCTCCTGATAGGCACCAATATTGAAAAAAGCCAAAAAATAATCTTCTTCATCAATATTAACGTCATGGAGATATAAAGGTTTGTCCGGATCAAAGCCTATTTCTCCGTCACTGTCACAGGTAATATCCCAAAGAGAGGCTGCTCTGAGCGGGGTTGTGTTTAAATGATGAATGGGCATCACAGGAAAATGCTGTCCCAGTCCCCAGTAATCAGGCAGACTCTGAAAAACAGAAGCATTAATGAGATAGCGTTCCTGGAGCTTGATCTGGAGCTGTTCGAGTTCATTGGTCGGATTGGCTGATTTAAGATAGAGTGCTTTTTTTATAATATTATGCACCAGAATTTCTGCGTTTGAACGGTCTTGAAGATCAATATAGCCTAAATCAAAAAGCGTGAAAAGTGATTCCATATGATCAAGCGCATCATGAAGATATTCTATACAGTTGGCATTGTTAAGAAGTCTGTTCAATTCTATAAGTTCTTCAACCAAAGGCGGATTTGACTCTTTAAAATTTAAAAGTTTTTCTTGATAATCCTGAGTGAAAAGTTCTAAAACAGGTGTGATTAATACAGCATGTGAAGCAACTATAAAACGTCCTGATTCCGTAAATATATCCGGATGTGCTACATTTTTGCTGTCCATGATTTCACCAAGTAAAAAAACAACAGAACTTGAAAATTCATCTATTGAGTAGTTACGTGCATGTGATTTTTCATGTTGGTCATATTCTACAGCCAAACCGCCGCCGATGTTGATACTTGAAAGTGCATCAGCACCCATTTTTTTCAGTTCCGCATAGATATTTCCGGCTTCACGGAGTGCTTTTTTCAGCGGAGCAATGTCTGCTATCTGTGAGCCGATATGAAAATGAATCATTGTCAGTTTTTCAAGTAGATTCGCATCTTTGAGGAGTTTTATTGCCTCAATGATTTCTGTTGAAGTCAGTCCGAATTTTGCATCCATTCCGCCGCTTTTTGCCCATATGCCGCTGCCTGCACTGTGCAGCCTGACACGTATGCCGATATTTGGAACTTTTAAATTGGATTTGGAAGCTACATCAATGATGGTTTCAAGTTCATTGAGCCCTTCTATGGTGATGGTGATATTTTGACCACTGTGTGCTGCTATAAATCCCAGTGTAAGCATCTCTTCGTCTTTGAAGCCGTTGACAGTAATGTTGGCTCCGTCAAGCACTTTGCTCATTGCCAAAATAAGTTCAGCCTTGCTTCCGGCTTCAAGTCCGTAGTTGTACTTTGCACCCTGTGATGTAATTGCCTCAACAGCTGCCGGAAACTGGTTTACTTTGAGCGGAAAAACAGCTTTAAACTTTCCTTGATAGCTGTTTTCTTCAATAGCTTTTTCAAAATAGTTATAGAGTGTTTTAATCTGTCTTTTGACTAAATGAGGAAATCGTAAAAGGAGAGGTCCCTTAACGTCTTTTGCCCGTATATTGTTGACTATATCAAGCAGAGAAGGCATAGATTTGTAATTAAGTTTGATTTCACCGTCTTCTATAATAAAGTTTTTGTTTGCCCAGATATCAAGGCCGAAATTATTCATCATTTATCCTAAATTTTAAATTTTTGCTGAAAATATTTGTCAATATCAAAATATATTTCACCGCTTCTGTTTTTATAGGTAAGGAGGCTTTTGTTTAAGTCTTTAATGCTTTTTATACCCATTACTGCCATGACAGTCTTCATACTTTTAAGAAGATTTTTATGATAGTGTCCAATTTGTATGCCTTTTTTTATTACAAGGTAGGAGGCTCTTTTTTTTGGATCCTGTGTTGCCATGCCGACCGGGCAGACATGTGTTCCAAAACCAGAACACATTTTTGCCCGGATACACCCGCCACTCATCATAAATGCGCGTGCAATGCCTACAGCATCAGCACCCATACACAAGGTGATGACAGCATCATCGGGTGTTAGAATTTTTCCACTGGCAATTATTTTGACATCTTCTCTGATATTATATTTTTTTAAAAGCATATCCAGAATATAAAGTGAGTTGTTTGTTGTGAGGCCTACTGATTCCATTAGCTCAAGCGGAGCAGTTGCGCTGCCACCCTCACCGCTGTCCACTGTGATGAAATCTGGTATAAATTCACCATAATTTTTTCTTTTGGCAAGTTTTTGTACCAGTGTTTCTACAGAGGCTATGTCTGAAATGACTATTTTGAATCCAACCGGTTTTTCTGAGAGTCTTTGCAGTTTTTCAATAAAATTTAAAAGATCCTCTATTGTATCTGCATAAGGGAACCTGTTGGGAGAAATGATGTCTTTTCCCTCTTCAACACCACGGTAGTAGGCTATGTCCGCTGTTACTTTTGAACCTGCGAGTTTTCCGCCTGTCTGTTTTGCTCCCTGGGCTATTTTAATTTCAGTCATTTTGCAAAATTTCATTATTTTTTTATATTTTTCTTTATCAAAATTGCCGTTTTTGTCTCTGACACCATACAAACCAGAACTGATTTGAAAAATCATATCCGGCAGCTCCTTTGGAACTTCCCGCGGAAAATATTCTATGGCTGCTTCCCAGTTCACACGAAAAAGAAGGTGGCTGGAGGTATCATAAATATAGGTATTTTGGGTTTTTTCATTCAGTAAAATATCTCTGTACCATTTCAGCGCTACTTTTTTATTAAAGAAAAAATCTCCGATTTTAAAAGCAAGTTCTGCAAAAGGGGTACTTTTGACAACTTCAAGATATTTTGAATTGTTCGGATCTATTTTGAGGGTAAAAAGATGGTTGGAAGTAAGTGAACCTTCTCCTGTATTGATTGTCAGGTTGGAATCTCTTCCCGCTAAGCTAAAGGCTCTTACTGCTTCGGGAGACAGGGCACCGTCACTCATAGCAGAACGGATAATCGGTGTTTGCGATACAAAAGGGTATTTTCTGTTCTTTCCAAAAACTACCTGCATGTTTTGATCAACCTCCTCATCGTTTAAAACACTTGTAGCATGTTTTAAGATAAATCTTGATCCTGAAAAGGGCTGGCTTACGGAAAATGACTGGTAGTTTGGTTTGTTCTTGGCTGCTGTATACACCCAGTCAACCTTGTCTTTGGAGTCATAAAAAGATTCTTCTGCAAAATATTGACGCAGTGGTTCACGGAGGGCCTCAAAAAAATAACGAAATCTTCCTATAATCGGGTAGTTTACAAGAAGAGCATGCTGTCTTTGCACATATCTGTCGTATATGTAAAGAGCGATGACTGCTATTATGATGAGCACGGCAAAATATTCTACAAATTCGTCTAAAAAGTGCCATAAACCATGAACCCACTCCATCTAAAATTCTTTGAGCGGAATTGTCTTTTCAATTTTATTTTCTAAATCTTTAACCCAAATTGTTCCGTTGCTCATTTCATTTGTACCAATAACGCAGCAGTATTTTGCATTCATTTTATCCGCACTTTTGAGATGATTTTTGAGGTTTTTCGCCTTATAATCGCAAACTGCTTTGTCTGTAGCCCTTTTTTTATGTGTCAGCGTGATTATTGTATCTATGGCTTCTTCGTCCATAGCACCAAGATAATAGCCTTCTCTTAATTCCTGTGGCATTTGTATGAGTTCCAACAGTCTTTCAATACCCATCGCAAAACCTACAGCAGGGGTAGGGCGACCGTCTAAAAACTCTACAAGTCTGTCATATCTTCCACCACCGGCAATAGCACTTTGACTGCCTATATTGTCACTGACAAATTCAAAAGCGGTTTTGGAGTAGTAGTCAAGCCCTCGTACAAGATTCGTATCTACTTCATAGCTGATGTCATTTGCATCAAGTATTTTTTTCAGTTTTTCAAAGTCATTGTCACAGTTTTCGCACAGTGAATGTAAAAGTTTTGGAGCATTTTCGTACAAAGACTGACACTTTTCATTTTTACAGTCAAGAACACGGATGGGGTTCGTACTTTTTCTTCGTTTACAGTCTTCACAAATTTCATCTTCAATACTTTCTATAAAAGAGACAAGGGTGTCACGGTACTCAGGCATGCAGTTGTTGTCACCGAGTGAATTGATCTGCAACCTGTAGCCGATACCAAGTTCTTTGAGTATATCACTGACCATCATGATCATATTTGCATCTTCATACACACTCTCAATACCGAAACTTTCAACTCCAAACTGATGAAACTCTCTCAAACGTCCTTTCTGTGGTCTTTCATAACGAAACATAGGACCATGATAAAAAAATCTGTGAATTCCGCCTGCTTTGTCTAATTTTTTTTGAATAAAAGCCCGTACAACACCGGCTGTTCCCTCAGGGCGCAGACATACATCATTGCCTCCCTTGTCCGTAAACTGGTACATCTCTTTACCGACAATGTCACTGCTCTCTCCGACACTGCGTTTAAAAAGTGCCGTCTCTTCTAAAAGTGGTGTTTCTATATAGTGAAAACCATATCTTCTGGCAATGTTTTGTGCCACATCCAAAAAATAAGTAAATCGTTTTGATTCGTTTTCATCAAGTATATCATTCATACCTCTTAGTGATTTAATCATAATTCTTTATCCTTTTAGCATTGTTTCATTTTTAATATTATCTAATATTTCTTTTGTAATTTCATCTCTGTTTTTTGTGGCATCAATTTCAATCAACGGCACACCCAGAAGAAGACTTGCTTCTTTGATACTCTCTTGAATCTTTAACAAATATTCACTGCCTCTGAGTTCAATGCCGTCAAGTTTTTTTTGCGAAAGTCTGTATTTGAGTTCCTGTTTTGTCAGACGCAGTAAAAAGATTGCCTGGGGATATATTTTTTTTGTTGCGAAATCATTCAAACTGATCAAATCTTTTTTACTGATACTTCCCTGGGTGAGTGCATAGGCGACACCACTTACAGCACTTCTGTCTGAAATAATCATTTTGTGCAGATTTGGTTCTATTACCTCTTTTATATGTTCTGCTCTGTCTGCAAGAAAAAGAAGAAACTCTGCTCTTTTGCTTTTTGTTTTTGCACTCAAAACAAGTCTGCGAATTTCTTGTCCTATAGCAGTTCCACCGGGTTCTTTTGTAATGACTGCATCAGGAAAGTACTTTTTCAGTGCTTCTATCTGTGTACTTTTCCCGGCTGTATCAATACCTTCTATTGCAATATACATCAGCGCAGACTCCCTATAACCTGCTGTACCTCTTTTGGTAAGAGGTGATCTGTTTTTCCGTTAAACTTTAAAAGATTCCTGACAATAGAAGAACTGATAAAAGCATGTTTGAGTTTTGGCATCAAATAGACTGTTTCTATGTTTTCATCAAGGGAGTTGTTGAGATAGCCGAGTTGCAACTCGTATTCAAAGTCACTTACAGCACGAAGCCCTCGTATAAGCACCCTTGCATCATGTTCGTGTGCCAGATCTATAGTAAGGTTGTTAAAACCTGTAACACGGACATCTTTGATGTCTTTGACGGCAATTTCGACCATTTTTATTCTTTGCTCGAGGCTAAACATGGGATTTTTGTCTTTTGACTGAGCAACAGCGACAATCACTTCATCAAATAAATTTTTTGCACGTTCGATAATATCAAAATGTCCATTTGTTATCGGATCAAATGTCCCCGGGTATAAAGCGATTTTACGACTCTTCAATTTGCCACCTTTTATATAAACTGTTTTCAATTTCCAGTAAATCAAACCATTTGCCAATGAGAAAATTTTCCATTTCATCAAGTGTCTGCTGCTTTGAATAATATGCCATAACAGGCGGCGCAATAATGATGCCCAGGCTTGCAAGTTTATGCATATTCTCTAAATTAATGGCAGAAAAAGGCATCTCTCTCGGTGCTAAAATAAGCTTTTTCTGTTCTTTGATTACAACTGCAGCGCACCGTGTAATCAAGTTGTCCGAAATTCCACAGGCTATTTTTGCCAGTGTATTCATAGAACACGGTGCGATAATCATAGCATCAACCCCAAAAGAGCCTGATGCAACAGAGGCTGCAATGTTTTTATTATTATGGGCAGTGACATTACTCATTTCATGTACAAGTACTTTTTCTGAATTTTCTGTCATGATAAAATGTTTTTCAACAGATTCAGGAAGAAGCTGAATGATTTTCAGACCAAGGTTCACACCACTGGCCCCACTGCTTGCAACTACTATTTTTCTTTTTTTCATTGTACCTCTGCTTTGTTCTTTCCGGTTATAACAACTCTTATTTTTTTTCCATTTCTCTTTATAACACTGACAGTGTCTCCAAGTCTTCCGTTTTGAAGTGCTTTTGCAGAAAAATAGATATGTATTGCATTGTTGTTAAAATTAACACTGACACTCGAGCCGCGTTTGACTAAAAACAAACCGACAACATCTCTTTTTGTTATAATATTACCTGCTTGAATGTTGTGCTTACTTTGGTAGTGCTTTACATGTAAACCCTCTAAAGGCATCGCTTTGAATTTATCCAGTATTATACTCTTTTTTTGTGTATTTATATTGGTGAGTTCATTATCTTTTTTGATGTTTTTTCTGGCAAACAAAATGGAAACAGTGGCTAAAATTTTATATTTAAAAAATATTTTTTTATTATCATCTGTTTTTATATATAAAATGCTCTTGTTGGACAAGTGTGCTTTGGTGCTAAAATGAACAGTGTAGCGTTTTGGGAGTTCTTCCATATAATGTGTGGGAAAGAGTGTTATTGTAGATATTTTTATATTTTTATATTTTTCTTTATAGTGCTTTTTTATACTGTTTTTTATATACGTTGTATTGATAGGGCTTTTTTTTGTGAACTGTATGTAACTGTGTTTTGAAGTAAAGTTGTCAAAACCGCTTTTGTGAAGTATTTTTAAAAGTTCTTTTTTTTGTATACGTTTTGAATGTCTGTTTTTGTCTATATCAAAAAGTTTTCTGTCATTTTTTTTACTTACAGGTACAATATCTGAAAGCATAATAAAATCATTTTTTATATAATAATTGCTTCGAAGAGTGTTGGCAGCGAAAATAGTTGAAAAAGAGATGAGTAGAAGAATTATTTTTAGAAATAACATAAGTATCTCTCATTTTGAGAACTAACAACTGTAAAAAGTGGTACCAGAGAGGGGATTTGAACCCCTAAGCCGTGAGGCGGCGGATTTTGAATCCGCTATGTATACCGTTCCATCACTCTGGCAAATCAGCTGTTGAAGTTGGAATGATAGTAGGAATTTACTTAAAAGTAAATAATATTTGGCCGATAATACCATTAAATGGAACTTTTATTGCTATACTTTGCCAATAATTGCCAGAAACCAAACAATATTTTGAAAACGGAGAGATATTATGCGTGTAACATCAAGTATGTATTACAACAGTCTGTATGCTACAAATAATTTAAAAATAAACAATGAACTTTTTGATGTAAATAAGCAGATTGCCTCAGGATTGAAAATTCAATATGCCAAAGATGATGTAAGAACATTTACAGAAACTATGCGGCTTGACAATGAGCTCGTTACAATAGGGCAGGTGAAAAAGAGTACAGAAAGCGGATATAAAATTTCAAATCAGACAGATGTTGTTCTCAATGAGTTTGAAACTTCACTTGACAGAATGAAAACTCTGCTTATAAATGCCGCAAACGGCACACACAGCCCGGACTCTCTTGATGCCATAGCCGGAGAGCTTCGGGGTTTGGAAAAACATTTTAAAAACCTGGCTAACACTTCGATTAACGGGCAGTTTTTATTTTCTGGTTCTGCTGTCAATACAAAACCGATAGATGCAAACGGAATATATCAGGGGAATGATGCAGGAATGAACTCTGTGCTTGGTTCAAATTCCACACAAAAGTATAATCTCACCGGAGCAGAACTTTTTTTAGGCGAAGAACAAAATACAAAAAGAGAAATCACAACAAATGTAATCAACAATGATTTAATTAACGGTGGAATAATTACTGCAGACAGCAGCATTAGAGATTTGATGGGTGATATAGATGATGATACAACTACAGTCAACAAAAATTATTTTTACATCAGAGGGACCAGAAGTGACGGCACCGCCTTTAAAGTCAGAAAAGAGTTTGACGATACGGCAAAAGTAAGTGATTTACTGGATGAAATAGGCAAAGCATACGGAAACAACGGCAGTATAAACGTGGTAAATGTGAGCCTGAATGCAAATGGACAGATTGTTGTCCAAGACAAACAGAAAGGTTCAAGCAAACTGGATTTTCATATGGTGGGGGCGGTTGATTTTGATTTGACGACAGATGAAAACGGTGATACCCAAAACAATGATGCACTCGTAAATGATATAGATTTGCTGGATGTCGGTGAAAAAGATTATGCAAAAATAAAAGACGGAACCGCTACATCAAGCCTCTATGTCAAAGAGTTTATCCAGTCAGGTTTCATACCGGCTGCCGGTGCAGCCAGCAATATAGAAGGGATAGTGTATGACAGAACACAATTTTCCAAAAGCGGTGCAGAACTCACATCAAATGTCCCTCAGATTCTAAAAGAGACAAATGCCTTTGCCTCTCCATCTGCAAAAATTTCCGAAGTAGCTGATCTGTCTCAGGGAACACCCGGTACGCTTGATGCAACCGTATTGAATCTGGAAGGAAATGATATTAACGGTAATCCTTATACCGCAACAATAAATTTAGATTCCGCAGGTTCAACTTTTACAATTGGTGGAAATACTTATGATATTTTTAATATGCAGACTCCAAGAACAGCAACAGCTGCAGATAATGTAACCTATCAGCAACTGATGGATGTTCTCAATATGATTGTTACCAATAACCTACCTACCGGAACTGCAGCAAATGACTATGATAATGCAATAATAGCTTCAAACACACAGGGAAACACTTCTTTAACCTATGACGGAAAGTTGAAATTCACTGACTTGACTGCTACTCAGACACAATCGACAATAGCACTTTATGATGCTAACAGTGATAATTTTACAGCAGATGCTTCTGTTATGACCTTTAATGCAAACAACGCTTTAACTATTGTTGATCCAAAAACAGATTTTTTTAAAAATCTTGATGAAGCCATTACTGCTGTAGAAGATCATAAACTTTATCCGGACAGTTCCAGCGGAAATATGCGAAATCAAGGAATAGAAAATGCGCTTGCAGCAATAGACAAACTGCAGTCACATGTCTCCAGAAGCCATTCGGTTGTCGGTGCACAGTCAAATACCTTAAACACTTCACTCGAAAGAACAAGTCTGCTGGAAGTCAGTACAATGACCCTGCGCTCTGAAGTAATAGATACAGATATTGCAGAGGCCTCTTTGCGTTTGTCTCAACTTAACTTAAACTATCAGGCGATGCTCTCAACTGTGGGAAAAATTTCGCAATTAAGTCTGGTAAATTATTTATAGGATATACTTTTATATATTATTTATCCCTTCTTACTATAAAGGTTTTCTAGCTTGAAAGATACTCTGTTTATTATCATTTTTGGTGTATTAATTTATCTCGGTTTTTCAACTCTTTTTGGTCCAACTGGGCTTATGGGCAGTTATGGTGCTACTTTTTCTTCTTACAATCAGCTTTATTTTGGTTATATATCGTTTGTATATCTCTTTGTGCTGCTGTTTCCTTTGTATTTTCTGTATAAAGATACATCTTTTGGTTTTAGAAAGTTAGAACTGGGTGTTGCTTCTTTTTTGCTTTTATGCTCTTCTCTTATCGCACAGGCCCTGCTCATAACAAATGAATACAGAGGAAAATTCGGTGCAGATTTTGTAGACTTTTTATCTCCCTATATAGGTGTTTTCGGATTATGGGTATTTTGGTTTATTATTACGGCGGTTGCCATGGTGATTCTTTTTGATAAAAGCAGTTCGGAGATCTTACATGTAGTCATATCTTCACTCAAATCCAACAAACCGAAGAATGCAGCAACTTTTGTTGAAAAGGAACAGAGTGAGACCTTGCAACAAGATGAAATCATGCAAAAAGAAGAGAACAAAGAGACAGAGCATGTTGAACAAACCCAAGACGAAGAAATAGACAAACCGGCATATCTAAGAAAAGAAAAAAAGCATGTAGCGGCAGAAGAAACAAGTGAGACAAAAAAAACTATTTTAGATATTGCCGCGGATGTAAAAGAGCATAAAAATACTGTTATCGTTGATGAGCTTGAAGAAAATGCAAAACTCTTGGCTAATATTGAAAAAGGGAAGGTAGAAAAACCCAAAAACTTTAAGCTGCCTTCTGTAGATTTTTTGCAAAAGCCGAATAAAACAACACATAATGTGGATGAAAAAGAGCTTGATGACAAGATACGCTATCTTATTGAAAAGCTGGCACATTTTAAAATTGACGGAGATGTTGTGCGTACCTATGCAGGTCCTGTAGTTTCTACCTTTGAGTTTAAACCGGCAGCCAATGTGAAAGTGAGTAAAATACTTAACCTCCAAGATGATTTGGCGATGGCGCTTTCAGCGGAGACTATTCGTATTCAGGCACCTATCCCGGGAAAAGATGTTGTCGGAATAGAGATTCCAAATGAAGCAGTAGATACCATTTACCTGCGTGAGCTTTTAGATGACAAACTCTTTAAAGACTCGGCCTCACCACTTACTATAGCGCTTGGAAAAGACATTGTAGGCAAGCCTTTTATTACTGATTTAAAAAAGTTGCCGCATTTGCTTATAGCAGGTACAACAGGAAGCGGGAAAAGTGTCGGGATCAATGCTATGATACTTTCGCTTTTATATAAAAACTCTCCTGATCAGCTGCGTCTTTTGATGATTGACCCGAAAATGCTTGAGTTTTCCATATATAATGATATCCCACATCTGCTTACTCCTGTCATTACAAAGCCAAAACAGGCTATTGTCTCACTTAACAATATGGTCGGTGAAATGGAACGGCGTTACGAACTCATGGCTGAGAGTCGTACAAAAAATATTGAAAATTATAATGAAAAAGTAAAAAAAGAGGGTGGTGAGCATTTCCCTTATATAGTGGTAATTATTGATGAGTTGGCTGACCTGATGATGACAAGCGGTAAAGATGTTGAACTCTCCATCGCAAGACTTGCGCAAAAATCACGTGCCTGTGGAATTCATCTTATCATCGCGACACAAAGACCGTCTGTAGATGTTGTTACGGGACTTATTAAAGCCAACCTGCCTTCACGCATATCCTACAGAGTGGGACAAAAGATTGATTCAAAAATCATTTTAGACCAAATGGGTGCAGAATCACTTCTGGGGCGTGGAGATATGCTTTTTACGCCTCCGGGTTCGCCGGCTTTGGTACGCCTGCATGCTCCGTGGGCTACAGAAGAAGAGATAGAGAAGATAGTAGATTTTATTAAAGCGCAGCGAGAACCAAATTATGACAAAAGCTTTTTGATAGAAGAGACGAATGCCGAAGGTGGTTCTGCTTCAGGCTCTAATGAAAGCTATGAAGAACTTGATCCTTTGTACGAAGAGGCGAAAAATGTAGTTTTAACTGACAGAAAAACATCTATTTCTTATCTGCAAAGAAAACTACAGATTGGATATAACCGTTCTGCAAGAGTGATAGAACAGCTTGAAAATGAAGGAGTTCTCTCTTCTCCAAATGCCAAGGGTGTCAGAGAGATATTGTAATGCCAAAACCGCATTTTATATTTATGAAACAAAAAGATTTTTTTTGTGTACATGTAAAGAATCTGGAAAAATTACGTGTTGAACAGATACAGGAAATAGAAGCATTTGTTGCGCAAAGAAAAGGGTACTTTGATTTTACTGCCTACACATTCAGTATTGGAAAAAAACTTGAATATCGGGAATTTGTAAAACTTCTTGATATGTTACATGTAGAAGCTTTGGTTGAGGAAGCTGTTTGTGCTCCGCAAACCAGCGCCAGAATTTCTTTTGGGCAATACAAAGGAATGCTTTACAATGAACTGCCTGATTCTTATCTGTTATGGCTCAAAAACAACTATATGGGCAGTGACAGAGAAATCATCTGCACTGAAATTGCAAAACGCAGACTCTAGTGTTACTTTTCTATACAATAAAGTAATTTTACATAATATAGATGTATAGATTCGTAACACTGTCGATATGATTACTTTTCTTTTAGCTATAATGTCCCCAAATTAAATTTACAATAGGAAGTATTATGGGATTTAGAGAAGACTATAAAGCACATGTAGAAGAAAGAGCGGCACTTGGTGTCCCTCCATTACCTCTTACTGCTGAACAGACAGTAGAAGTTATCGAGTTTATTAAAACAGGTGAATATGTTGAAGAGATGCTGGATCTTTTAGAAAATCGTGTATCTCCGGGTGTAGATGATGCAGCCTATGTCAAAGCAGCATTTTTAAACGAATTGGCAAGTGAAGAACATCATGTGGCAGCTATTCCACCTGAAAAAGCTGTCCAAATGCTTGGTATGATGCTTGGCGGATACAATGTGAAACCATTAATTGATGCTTTAACGTCAAAAAATGTAAAAGTTGTTGCAGCAGCTATTGAAGCACTTTCCAGTACATTATTGGTATATGATGCGTTCAATGATGTTGAAGAGTTGCACAAAAAAGGTGTGACTGCAGCAACTCACGTTTTAAATGCATGGGCAGACGCTGACTGGTTTACAAAAAAACCTGAACTTCCTGAAAAATTAACTGTTACCGTATTTAAAGTTCCTGGTGAAACAAACACTGATGATTTGTCTCCTGCTTCTGAAGCATTTACACGTTCAGACATTCCTTTGCACGCAAACTCTATGCTTGCTGCAAAAATGGAAGATCCAATCGGAACTATTAACAGACTGAAAGAGCTTGGTCATCCTGTTGCTTATGTTGGTGATGTTGTAGGTACCGGTTCAAGCCGTAAATCAGGTATCAACTCTGTACAGTGGCACATGGGAGAGGATATTCCGGGTGTTCCAAACAAACGTACCGGCGGTGTAGTTCTTGGCGGAACAATCGCACCTATTTTCTTTGCAACAGCAGAAGACTCGGGAGCACTTCCAATCGAACTTGATGTTTCCCAAATGGAAACAGGTGATGTTATTGACATCTATCCGTATAAAGGTGAAGCACATAAAGACGGTAAATGCATCGCTACATTTACATTAAAACCAAATACTATTACCGATGAAGTACGTGCAGGCGGTCGTATTCCACTTATTATCGGTCGTGGGCTTACAAACAAAGCACGCAGTGTTTTAGGAAAAGCTCCGGCTGATATTTTCTTAACACCTGATCAGCCTGAAGATACTGGTAAAGGGTATACTTTAGCACAAAAAATGGTTGGTAAAGCATGTGGAATGGATGGTGTTCGTCCGGGTATGTATTGTGAGCCTGAAATGAGTACAGTCGGTTCTCAAGACACAACAGGTCCTATGACAAGAGATGAGATCAAAGAACTTGCTGCGCTTGGGTTCAATGCTGATTTGGTATTACAGACTTTCTGTCATACATCTGCGTATCCAAAACCGTCAGATATTAAGATGTTCCATACATTACCTGACTTTATTGCAAACCGTTCAGGTGTTGCTCTTCGTCCTGGTGACGGCATTATCCACTCATGGCTAAACAGAATGGTTCTTCCGGATACTGTAGGTACGGGTGCAGATTCACATACTCGTTTTCCTATCGGTATCTCTTTTCCAGGCGGTTCCGGAATCGTTGCATTTGCAGCAGTTACAGGTTCTATGCCTTTGACTATGCCAGAATCAGTTCTTGTAAAATTTAAAGGAAAAATGCAACCGGGAATCACATTACGTGACTTGGTTAATGCTATTCCTCATCAGGCTATAAAAGAAGGTCTTTTGACAGTTGAGAAAAAAGGAAAGAAAAATATTTTTGCCGGGCGTATTTTGGAAATTCAGGGCTTGCCTGATCTGAAAGCCGAACAGGCATTTGAATTGTCAGATGCATCAGCAGAACGTTCTGCTGCAGCATGTACAGTTCAGTTAGACAAAGAACCAATTATTGAGTACTTAAAATCTAATATTACACTTTTAAATTCTATGATTGATGCAGGATATGAAGACCATCGTACATTGGCACGTCGTATTGTGAAAATGGAAGAGTGGTTGGAAAAACCTGAACTGATGAAAGCGGATGAAGATGCAGAATATGCGGCAGTACTTGAGATTGATTTGGATCAAATCACAGAGCCTATTTTGGCATGTCCGAATGATCCGGATGATGTTGCTACACTTTCAGAGATTTTAGCTGACCCTAAACGTCCGCATAAAATTGATGAAGTATTTGTCGGTTCATGTATGACAAATATCGGTCACTACCGTGCACTTGGTGAAGTATTAAAAGGCGAAGGTGCTGTTCCTACCCGTTTATGGGTTTGCCCTCCGACAAAAATGGATGAGAAACAACTTGTAGAAGATGGCTACTATGCAATCTTTGGTGCTGCAGGTGCAAGAACAGAAGTTCCGGGATGTTCATTATGTATGGGGAATCAGGCACGTGTATCAGATGGTGCAGTAGTGTTTTCAACATCAACACGTAACTTTGACAACCGTTTAGGAAAAGAAGCACAGGTTTATCTTGGTTCTGCTGAACTTGCAGCGGTATGTTCACTTCTTGGAAAAATTCCGACAAAAGAAGAGTACTTGGAGTTAACGAAAAAAATAGAAGGGAAAGAAGACGATATCTATAAATATCTAAACTTCAACCTAATCAAAGATTACAAGCTGAACTAAATTCACAGTGCAACAAATGGACTAAATCCATTTTTGCCAAGCTTAACTAGCTGTATGCAGAATGAAACTAAATTTCATTCTGCCAAGCTGAACTAAATTCACAGTGCAACAAATGGACTAAATCCATTTTTGTTACATATTACTCACTGACTATATCATATTCATCCGGAATATCCGGTACATATTTATCTTGCGATATTTTTTTATTTACTTCTTGGTTTTTAAATACAATCTTTATATCATTTTCAAGTTCATCTTTGTATGAAATAGATTTAATGATGGAATTTTCTGTTTTTATGATGTATTCTTTATTCTGAAAGTTCGCTAAATAACTCCCTTTTGCGATCTCTTTTGCATTGTGAATAATTTTAAAAAGATCAAAATCTCCATTAAGATGTTTAATGATGACCTGTTCTAACTCCGGTTCAATAACTACAATTTTATTTTGTAAAATATAAACACTTTTCTGCACAGGTTTTGTATACTGCCAAAGAGCATAACGAGGTTTAGAAGCTGTTACATGTCCCGTATATGTTATCTTCACACCTTTGTCATCTACTATTTTTTGTAAAAAATCTGCTTCAAAACTGTTTATATTTTTTATACTTGCATAGCCAGATGTTATCAACAATGCAGCTAAAATTATTCTTTTCATTTTTCTCCTTTAAAAAGAAATTATAGCAAATTATTCATTTATACTATTTATTAGATTTAATGTGATAAAATAAGAACAATTTCAGCGATTACTATATAGTAAATTATATAGTAACGATAATAAGGTTGCAAATGCTACAAGCATTCATGGGTAAGGTATTTGGTACTGCAAATGACCGAGAATTAAAAAAATATACTAAAAAAGTTAAAAAGATTAATGAACTTGAAAGCAAATATGAAGTTTTAAGTGATGATGCACTCAAAAATGCTTTTGAAGATTTGAAACAAAGTGTACAGAGCGGCGAGAAAACTCTGGATGATGTGCTGTATGATTCTTTTGCCATAACAAGAGAAGCTGCAAAACGTGTTTTGAATATGCGCCATTTTGATGTTCAGCTTATTGGCGGTATGGTTTTACATGAGGGTAGAATTGCCGAAATGAAAACCGGTGAGGGAAAAACTCTTGTGGCTACACTTGCCATTACTCTCAATGCAATGACAGGCAAGGGTGTTCATTTGGTAACAGTGAATGATTATCTGGCTTCCCGTGATGCAAAAGAGATGGGTGTGCTGTACAATTTTCTGGGCTACAGTGTAGGCACGATTCTCGAAGACATGCATGATCCTGTAGAGAAAAAAGCTGCTTATGATGCAGATATTACCTACGGTACAAACAATGAGTTCGGCTTTGACTATTTGCGTGACAATATGAGTTATTCAAAAGACCAGATGGTCCAGCGTGGACACAATTTCGTAATTGTCGATGAAGTGGATTCTATTTTAATTGATGAAGCGAGAACGCCTTTGATAATTTCAGGGCCCACAAACAGAAATATGCAGGATTATCTCAAAGCAAACAGAGTTGCTTTGGAATTGAATAAAGAGGAACATTTTACTGTTGATGAAAAAGACAAAGTGATACTGATTACAGAAGAGGGTATCACAAAAGCGGAAGAACTTTTTGGTGTCGAAAATCTTTACAGTGCAGAGAATGCTTCTTTACCGCATATGCTTGACCAGGCTTTAAAGGCAAATTACCTTTTTGAAAAAGATGTTGATTATGTTGTCAATGACGGGGAGGTGGTTATTGTTGACGAATTTACGGGCCGATTAAGCGAAGGACGTCGTTTTTCTGAAGGACTGCATCAGGCACTTGAAGCCAAAGAGGGCGTGGAGATAAAAGAAGAAACACAAACGCTTGCAGATATTACTTTTCAAAATTACTTCAGAATGTATGACAAACTTGCGGGAATGACAGGTACTGCCGAAACAGAGGCAACAGAATTTGCACAGATTTACAATCTTGATGTTGTTTCCATTCCTACAAATATTCCGATTGCAAGAAAAGATTTGAATGATTTAATATATAAAACAGAAGAAGAGAAATTTACAGCTGTTATTGAGACCATTAAAAAACTGAGCAAATCAGGACAACCTATTTTAATAGGGACGGCTTCTATTGAAAAATCTGAAGTTTTACATGAAATACTGAAGAAGGAAAAAATTGCACATACTGTTTTAAATGCAAAAAACCATGCACAAGAGAGTGAAATCATTAAACATGCCGGAGCAAAGGGTGCTGTAACCATTGCGACAAATATGGCAGGACGCGGTGTTGACATTAAGGTAAGTGATGAAGTAAAAGAGCTCGGTGGTTTGTATATCATCGGAACCGAGAGACATGAAAACCGTCGTATTGACAACCAGCTGCGCGGACGTTCCGGGCGTCAGGGTGATCCCGGAACAACACAGTTTTATCTTTCACTTGAAGACAATCTTTTACGAATATTCGGCAGTGATAAAATCAAGTCCATCATGGAAAGACTCGGTGTTGAAGACGGCGAATATATAGAATCAAGAATGGTCACCCGTGCAGTTGAAAAAGCACAGAAAAAAGTTGAAAATATGCACTATGAAGGGCGTAAGCAAATTGTTGAGTATGATGATGTTGCAAATGAGCAAAGAAAAATCGTTTATAAATTCAGAAATCAACTTTTAAGTGATGATTATGATATTGCTGGTAAAATCGATGAAATCAGAGAAGAATATGTTGCAAATCTTTTAGCTCGCTCGGATATATTTGCCGGTGCAGACAAAGAAGATTTTAATCTTGAAAAACTCTCTCAGCTTCTTAAGGAAGAGATGAATTTTGATTTGGATATCGAGCAGTTAAAAGAGCTTGAATACGAAGAGTTGTATGCCAAAGTTACAGAACTGTTAAAAACGGCTTATGATGAGAAGATGGGCGTGTTGGATGAGCAGACAAGACAGGATATAGAAAAAGAGTTTTATCTCAAAGAGTTGGATAATGCCTGGAGAGAACATCTTTATGCAATGGACAATATGAAAACCGGTATTCGTTTGCGTGCATATAATCAAAAAGATCCTCTTGTTGAGTACAAAAAAGAGAGTTTTGGTCTTTTTGGCGAATTAATTAATGATATTAAATTCAATACAATCAAAACCTTGCAGATTATACAGTTCCAGATGGAATCTCCGGAAGAAGAAGCTGCCAGAATTTCCAAACAGCTTGAAGAAGAGAAAAAAGCACAAGAAGCATTGATGCGGCTGAACCATCATGACAATGTGGATATTGATGCCGAAGATGATTTTGTTGTGAGTAAAAAAATAGCAAGAAATGACCCCTGTCCGTGCGGAAGCGGAAAAAAGTACAAGCAGTGCTGTGGAAAAAGCGGTCCGAAAAAAGGTGTTTTTGCTTCTTGAAAAAATCAATAGTTTCTTACCTTGTGAAAAGATTTTTACGCTTTGACAAGGAGCAGCCTTTTATCTTTATATCTGCACTTTTAGCCTTTATAGGAATTACGCTCGGTGTCATGGTACTTCTTATTGCCATGGCACTTATGAATGGTTTTGACAAAGAGTTTAAAGACAAACTGACTGTTATGAATTACCCTTTAACCATCATTCCAAAGTTTTACGGTGCTGTAAACAGCAATCTGCTTATGGATTTGGAAGAGAAATTTCCTTATTTGCAGTTTAGCCCTTACATTCAGTCTTCTGTGATGGCCAGAAGCGGTTCAAGACTTGAAGGCGGGTATCTCTTTGGCGTAAACTTTGAGGATGAAGTGAAAGTCAATTCGGTACTTGCAAAAGCAATTACCGGGCATACTTTTAAAAAATTTGATGTTGTTGTAGGAAAAACTCTTAAAGAAGAATTTAATTTACATGTAAATGATAAACTGATGTATATTTTTACAAATGTGGAACCGGGCGGACTCTCTGTTACTCCAAAAATAAAGCGCTTTCAAATCAAGTCATTTTTTGATTCAGGGCTTTCTGCTTATGATAAAGCATACTCCTACACAACACTGGAGGCTATGCAGACCATAGAACATATGGCCGCAAATGAATATGACGGTATTCATATATATTCCAAAGATCCACGAAAAGATATAAAAAAAATAAAAAAAGTGCTGCCAATCAGTGTAACAGTAAAAGGCTGGTGGGAAGACAATATGAATTTTTTTGCTGCTTTGGAGATGGAAAAAACTTCTCTTTTTATTGTCCTGATGCTTATTATTCTTATTGCTTCTATCAATATCATATCTTCTCTTTTAATGACTGTAATGAACAGAAGAGGGGAAATAGCACTTTTGCTCTCTTTGGGTGCAACGACATCTGAAATTAAAAAAGTATTTTTGTATTTGGGAATTGTTATAGGAATTACCGGTATTTTAGCCGGTATTGTCTTTGGACTGAGTGGTATATGGCTACTCAGTACTTTTGATATTGTCTCTTTGCCAAAAGATGTTTATCCTACTTCGAGACTTCCCCTGGACTTGACACTTCATGATTTCATTTTTATTGTCGCAGGTGCTTTTGGTATCGTTGTAGCTTCCTCTTATTATCCTGCCAAAAAGGCAAGTGAAGTAGATATACTGACTGTTCTTCGAAATGAGTAGTAAAACTCCTAAAAGAGTTTTTGAAGCACTTTAAAAGGAAAGGTAAGTGTTCTTTTGATGATATTGAGCGGTGCTACAATAATATCTTTGGCAACCATGGTACTTATAGTAGGATCGCTGAGCTTCCCTGTAACTTTGAGTGTGGTTGATATACTTTTTCCATCAAAAATAATATAACCGACAAGTGGTACTTTTGAGAGATTACTTCCCAGATCTGTTTTTAAATTTAAAACCAAATTGATACTGTTCTTGTTGATATCCGCACTCCCTTTTCCGAGTATTGTCAATTCTTTGGATTCAAGATAAATATCTGAAATATCAAAGACACCTTTTTTTGCATGAAATTTTACATAGGCATTCTTTACATGTAAACCTTTTTTACTGTAACCAGGCAGTGAAAAAGTAACAAGAGAGGGTATTGTATTGACAAAAGCCAGGACATTATTGAGAAGTTTATAGTCAATCATTACAGTATCATGCATGTAAAAAACACCCTTGTAGTCTTCAAGTGTTCCATTCATAGAAAAGTCCAGACTCCCACCACTGAATTTAGACGGGGCAAAGAGTTTTTCCATGAATTTATCATTAAAGTTTTCTCCATAAAGATGAAAAGTATTGTTTTCAAGCTTAAATCCTGCGTTTCCTTTTTTGTGAATCAGTTGTGCTGTTAGGATATTATTGTAATATTGCAGATGCATTGTATCTGAAACAGCGTATCGGTTGTTGCCAAGATAAAGATAGGAATCTATCGCATCTGCGGAAAGCTTAAAGTTGCCTGTTTTTGCATTTGACTGTGTTGCTATTTGTTTTGCAAGTTTGACAATAGCATCTATATTCAGACCGGCATCATGTATTTTGATTGCAACATCTTTATCTATTTTAATGTGCATTTTCTTGTTTACGTTGAGATAAATTTTTTGTTTTTTTGTAATTTCTCCTCTTACAGTGTAGGTGCTGATTTCCTTGTTTTTGTTGACTAGTAAATGATAAGGATAGTGTAAAGTTGCGCTAAACTGAGTATAGGGGGCATCGCTTTTTTTATAAAAACTGATTTTTCCTTCATTGAGTTTATATTTTTGTAAAAAAAGTGATTTTTTTGCAAGAATCTCAAGAGCATTAAGTGTTAATTTCCATTGTTTTTCATTGGAAACAAAAGAAGCATCAAGTTCTCGTGAATCTATTGTAATATTTTCGCCGTCAATATATCCGCCTAGCATTATTTTATTGTTTTTATAGAGTATGGCATCTGTTTTTGGGTTTTTCAATACAAAGTCATTTAAACTTATATGTGCTTTTTTTGAATCAAAATCATAATAAGCATAGACTTTTGTACTGATATAATCACTGATTTGTAAAAATGTATGTTTTAAATATATACTTTGTTTATCAAAATTTATATAAAAATTGCTTGCTTTGTATTGCGATCCGTTAACATTGAAAAATATATCTTCCTGTGAAGAGACAGATAAAACCTTGTCGTATTGTATGTGTAACGGTGTTACTGTTTGTGTGAGTTCTATACCGCTGTACTGTAGCTTTAAGAGATCTACATCAAGATTTGTTTTAGATGCTTTGAGGTCTATTGTTCCATTGACATATCCATTTGTCATTTTCCAGACATTAAAATACGTTGCGGGTATATTTGCCTGCAGTTTTTTCAGATCAAAATCTACTGAGAGTTTCTCTAACGTAATAATTTTGTTTTTGTATTGCCATTTTGAAGAATCTATATCTATTGTGTCCTGCTTTGGATTAATACGGTAGGCTACATGCAAAGGTCCTTTTTGTGTATCAAGAGAGAGACCCTGTGTCTCTATTTTGTGAAAGTTTAAATTTATTGTTCCTTCTGATTTTTTTGCATTAAAGCTTACATATACATTCGCCGCAGCAATCTCTTTGTATTTTGCCTGCATTTTATCTATCAGCACATCATAATTATCAAGATGTATATGTGTATTGAAAATATCTATATTCAGTCCAAGGTAGTCAAAGTTTGCTTTTTTGGTATAAAAGTCTCCTTTGGCATCTACATCAATTGTATGCAGGTTGACCTCTATCGTTAAATCTGTATTGACTGTTCCTTTTCTTTGTAAAAAAGGCAGTTTTATTTTGTAGGTGTTCAATACATGTAACATGTCTTTGTTAAGCATACCTTCAAACAGCAAATGCAGTGTTAAAAGTTCTTCTTTTTTATTGAAGTCAATTTTAAGCCAGCTTTTTCCTAAATGCATGCCATACGTCAAAGCATTTTGAGGTTTTATATATAAAACACCCTTTTTAAATTCAAGGTTTGTCTGCTTGCTTTTTACAGCCTCAAGTTTTGGATTGTATGTATAGATGAGTTTTTGTGCAACTGCCTGTATATATATGTTTTTATAAGCATTTTGCAAATCACTATAATCAATAAAACCATGAAATTTTTGAATATCAAGATATTGCATTTTAATGGCAGTATATGCCCAGTATATTACTTCTTTTGGCAAATGTGCGATTTTTATAAGGTGGGAAATATCAGTTATGTGTTTGTTGCTGACAACATTGTAGATGAGTTGTTTCGCATCTGCAATTGCATAAACAGTAAGGTTTGCATCATTATGAATATCAAGGTCAATTTTTGTGTATACTTTTTGTGCCTGTGTATCAAAAATAACACTGCCTTTTATAGTGACAGCCCTTTTTTTGTCTTGAAACTTTTTTATTGAGACTGTAAGCAGATCTGTTTTTGCATAAATCTTCGATTCAAAATCAAAATCGGGAGATTGAAAAACAAAAAAGCCCTGATCACTATTCGTGTATTTAAAAGAGCCTGTGGCATTTCCAAATACTATGTTACTGACAACAAGAGAGCGAAACCAGTGTGTTGTTTGCGTAACAATTTTAAGATATTTACTGAATTCTTTAAAACTGACATTGTTCGCAGTTTTGTTTTTTTGTCTGTCAATTTTTAAGGTTTTAACAGAAACAGTAAGTCTGTCATCCCATTTGATATAAACATTTTTTGCATGAATATTTGATATAGAAACATTATCAAGATATAATCCATTTTGTAAAACTATAAACAAACCAACAAGAAGAAGAAACATGAAAGTAAAAAAAACAGCTATACTCGCGTATGTTTTCGCAATAATCTTCGTGATTGCATTATCTTTCATGTATTACCTTAATAAACCTATTTATACGCCAAAAGTCCTCTATATTCCTGCAGGCTCTATTAACAAAATTATAACACAATTGCAGTCTAAAAATTATGATGTCTGTAAAATCGATTCTTTTCTTTTACGGATGATTGGCTCCCCTCAAAGCGGATGGATAAATTTACAGACAAGGGCTAATACCAAAGCGGATTTTTTATATAAACTGACAAGATCCAAGGCAGCTTTGCAAAATGTTACACTTATTCCGGGAGAGACTACCTATATATTTTTAAATCAACTGGCAAGTAATTTGCATCTCAACAGACAAAAATTACAAAATGAATTCGACAAGTATGCTCCAATAAAAGAGGGCGTTTTTATTCCTGATACCTACAGACTTCCTTTGGGTATTACGGAAAAAGAGCTTATAAAAGTGTTACTAAACAGCTCACACAGAAAAATGAAAGAACTCTCTCTAAAGTTTTTCGGCAATTATAATGAAAAGAAATGGTTTCGATATGTAGCAATAGCTTCAATAATTCAAAAAGAATCAGCCAGTGTAAAAGAGATGCCTTTGGTGAGTTCTGTTATATACAACAGAATAAACAAAGGAATGAAACTGCAAATGGACGGAACGCTTAACTACGGAAAGTATTCGCACCAAAAGGTCACACCCTACCGAATTAAAAATGATACTACAACATACAATACATACAGACATGCAGGGCTCCCAACTGCTCCTGTTTGCAATGTAAGTATTGATGCCATACGGGCTGCGGTATTTCCGAAAAAAACCAAGTATCTCTATTTTATGAAATCCAAAAACGGAACACATGACTTTACATGTAACTATTCTACACATTTACGCAACATAAAGCGTGCTACAAAATGAAACAAAAAAGAAAGATAATGTGAACTTTTTCCTGTCAATGCCCTGTTTGTTTCTCTTAAGTGTTATTATTTAATTCGTAAAGTTCATAAATATATAATTTATGAATAAATATTAACTCAGAAGGACAGAACATGTCAAAAATTATTTGGTCAAAAATTGATGAAGCTCCGGCTTTAGCAACATATTCTTTATTGCCAATCGTAAATGCTTTTACAAAAGAAGCAGGTGTAGAAGTTGTAACTAGTGATATTTCACTTGCAGGGAGAGTTTTAGCAGCAATGGGTCTTGGAGAAGACGAGTTGTCTAAGCTTGGTGAACTTGTGCAAAAACCGGAAGCGAACATTATTAAGCTTCCAAATATTTCTGCTTCAGTTGGTCAATTAAAAGATTGTATTGCGGAACTTCAGTCTCAAGGGTATGATATTCCGAACTACCCGGAAAATCCTGCAAATGCCCAAGAGGAAGCTATCCAGGCTAAATACAGTACTTGTCTCGGTTCTGCAGTCAATCCTGTCCTTCGTGAAGGAAACTCTGACAGACGTGCAGCACATGCAGTTAAAAAATATGCACAAAAACATCCACACAGACTGAAGCCTTTTGCTGAAAACTCAAAAGCTTATGTTGCTCACATGAACGGTGACGGTGATTTTTATGCAAATGAACAGTCAGTAACTATGGACAAAGCGCAAAAAGTGACAATTGCATTAAACGGCAAAGAGTTAAAAACTATTGATGCTCTTGAGAAAGAAATTCTTGACGGTACATTTATGTCAGTGAAAAAGTTAAGAGCATTTATCCAAAAAAGTATTGATGAGGCAAAAGAGAAAGGTGTTATATGGTCTATTCACCTCAAAGCCACAATGATGAAAATCTCTGATCCGATTATGTTTGGTCATGCATTCCAGGTTTTCTTCAAAGAAGTTTTTGACAAATACGCAGATTTATTCGCTGAATTAGGTGTTAATCCAAATCTTGGTATGAGTGATTTGGAGAAAAAAATTGCCGGTCACCCAAAAGAAGCAGAAATCAAAGCTGCTTTCCAGGCAGTAGTTGATGCTGATGCACCGAGAATTGCTATGGTTGACTCTGACAAAGGGACAACAAACTTCAATGCTTCAAATGATGTAATTATTGATGCGTCTATGCCTGTTGTTGTACGTGAAGGCGGTAAGCAGTGGGACAGAACAGGTGCGGCTGATGAGTGTGTTGCTGTTATTCCTGACAGTACCTATGCAATGTTTCACCAAGAGATGGTAGCTGACTGTGTGAAAAACGGCCAATATGATGTAACTACTATGGGTAATGTTGCAAATGTCGGACTTATGGCACAAAAAGCAGAAGAGTATGGTTCTCACCCGACAACTTTTGAGCTTGAAGAAGACGGCACAGTGACAGTAACGGCTGAAGACGGTACAGAACTTATGAAATTTGAGTGTGAAAAAGGTGATATCTGGAGAATGTCCCGTGTGAAAGATATTCCGATTCAAGACTGGGTGCGTTTGGCGGTTGAACGTGCAAGAATTACAGGAAATCCTGCCGTATTCTGGTTGGATGAAGATCGTGCACATGATGCGCAGATGATTAAAAAAGTAAACAAATACTTAAATGACCATGACACGACAGGTTTGGATATTAAAATCATGGATGTTGCTTCTGCTACAAGATTCACAAACGAAAGAGTAAGAGCAGGCAAAGACACAATCTCTGTAACCGGTAATGTTCTTCGTGACCACTTGACAGATATGTACCCGATTTTAGAGCTTGGAACATCTGCAAAAATGCTTTCAATTGTTCCATTGTTAGCCGGCGGCGGTCTGTTTGAAACAGGTGCCGGCGGATCTGCTCCTAAACATGTGGATCAGTTCTTAGAGTGCGGTCACCTCAGATGGGATTCATTAGGTGAGTTTTTAGCATTGGCTGAGTCACTTAGAATGATGTACCAAAAAAGTGAAGACAGCAAAATCGGTGCATTGACAGAAGGTCTTGACAAAGCAAACGAAGGTTACCTTGACAATGATAAAGCGCCGAGCAGAAAATGCGGTGAGCCTGATAACAAAGCGTCTCATTACTGGGTAGCACGCTACTGGGCTGAGGCACTCAGTACACAGACTGCTGACACTGCTTTGGCAGAGAAGTTTACGCCGATTGCCGAAACACTTATCAAAAATGAAGAAAAAATTCTTTCCGAGCTTGCTGCTGCGGAAGGTTCTCCGAAAGATATCGGTGGGTATTTCCACCCGGATGATGCCAAAGCTGAAAAAGCAATGCGTCCGTCTGCAACATTGAATGCAATAATTGATTCAATCTAAGTTGAATTATATCGTGCGTAAGGTATACTTACGCACGGTATTCCTCTTTTTTATGTAACTCTTATTTTAACAGGTGCTATATACAAAAGATGAATGCCGTTTCATCTAAACTTTCGATGTCTGAATATACTTAAATGTTATGTGTTCGCACATATTGTTTAAGTGTACTGTACTGGTCATCATACTATTTAATATTAAGGAGCATATATGAGTCAAGGAAAAAGAGTAGGGATAGTAGGTGCTGGTAATGTTGGTGCAACAGTAGCATACTCTCTGGCAATGCTTGGATCGTGTCATGAAATTATTCTTCGTGACAATAAAATAGATGTAGCAAAAGGAAAGGCTCTCGATATGTCTCAGGCAGCTTCTGCTGTAAGAAGTCATACCGTGGTTAAAGTTGCTGAAGAGATGTCGGATCTGGTTGACTGTGATGTTGTTGTTGTAACTGCCGGCAGTCCAAGACTTCCAGGTATGAGTCGTGATGACTTATTGATGATAAATGCAAAAATTACAAAAGAAGTTATAAAAGGTATTGCAAAATACTCTCCAAATGCAGTTGTTATCATGGTTTCAAATCCGCTTGATGCGATGACATATGTAGCACTTAAAGAGAGTGGATTTGACAGAAGCCGTGTTATCGGAATGGCTGGAATCCTGGACAGTTCAAGAATGGCAGCATTTATACAGGAAAAGCTTGGTTACGGCGGAGGGCAGATTCGTGCTTCGGTTATGGGCGGACACGGAGATGACATGGTGCCGCTTCCTCGCTACTCAACTGTAGCGGGTGTACCGCTTTCTGATGTGCTGACGAATGATGAAATTGCCGAAATTGTTGACAGAACCCGCCACGGCGGTGCTGAAATTGTGGGATACCTAAAAACAGGTTCAGCTTATTATGCGCCTGCAAAATCAACAGCGATTATGGTGGATGCAATTTTAAAAGATACAAAACAGATTCACCCTTGTGCGGTATGCCTTGAAGGTGAATACGGTTACAGTGATGTAGTTTCGGGGGTTCCTGTAATGCTTGGTGCAAAGGGTGCTGAAAAAATCATTGAAGTGACACTCGATGAAAAAGAAAAAGCAATGTTTGCAAAATCCTGTAAATCAGTTCAGGATTTGATAGATACATTAAAAGAAAATAATTTTTTTGAAGGGAAATAAAGAATGAAGAGCCGTATAGAAAAAGACACCATGGGTGAAATCGAAGTACCTCAAGATGCTTATTGGGGTGCGCAGACACAAAGAAGTATTCAAAACTTTAAAATCGGTGAAGAAAAAATGCCGTATGAGATTACCCGTGCATTTTCATACCTGAAAAAAGCTGTGGCACTTGTCAATAAAGACCTGGGAAAACTCGATGCAAAAAAAGCAGATGCAATTGCGCAGGCTGCTGATGACATGCTGGCAGGAAAACTTGACGGAAACTATCCGCTTGTTGTATGGCAGACCGGTTCAGGTACGCAGTCAAATATGAACAACAATGAAGTGCTTGCAAATCGTGCTACAGAAATACTTGGCGGAGATTTTAGAAAAGAGAAACTGGTACATCCGAATGATGATGTTAACAAGTCACAGTCTTCAAATGATACATATCCGACTGCTTTACATGTAGCGGCTGTTATCGCTGTTGAAGAGAATCTTCTTCCTGCTATTGCCAAACTTAAAGCTACTTTACAGGCAAAAAGTGAAGCGTTTGCCCATATAGTGAAAATAGGCCGCACACACCTGCAGGATGCTACTCCTTTGACTCTTGGACAGGAAATAAGCGGTTGGGTTGAAATGCTGAGCAAATGTGAAAAGATGGCAAAAGACTCTCTTGAAGCAGTCAGAGAGTTGGCACTTGGCGGTACCGCAGTCGGAACAGGGCTTAACGCTCATCCCGAACTTGGTGAAAGAGTTGCTAAAAAGCTCAGTGAATTGACAGGGCATGAATTTGTGACAGCACCAAACAAATTTCACGCACTCACTTCCCATGATGCACTTGTTTTTGCTCACGGTGCGCTCAAAGCACTTGCTGCTGATATGATGAAAATAGCAAATGATGTGCGATGGTTGGCATCAGGTCCCCGTTGCGGCCTTGGTGAAATTGAAATTCCTGCAAATGAGCCTGGAAGTTCTATTATGCCGGGAAAAGTAAATCCTACACAAAGTGAAGCGGTAACAATGGTTACCTGTCAGGTTATGGGAAATGATGCAACAATAGGCTTTGCAGCAAGCCAGGGAAATTTTGAATTAAATGTTTTTAAACCTGTTATAGCATATAACTTTTTACAGTCTGTGCGTCTTTTAAGTGACTCAATCATATCATTTAATGATAATGCCGCTGTGGGAATCAAACCTGTTGAGGCAAAAATAGATCATTATTTACATGATTCATTGATGCTTGTAACAGCTTTGAACCCATATATCGGATATGAAAATGCAGCTAAAATTGCAAAAACTGCGCATGCAAACAATTCAACATTGAAAGAGACAGCTGTTGAACTCGGGCTTTTGACACCTGAACAGTTTGACGAATATGTAAAACCGGAAGAGATGATTGCACCTAAGGCTTAAAAGCCAATGCAAGCGAGGAACTAAATTCCGAGTCGTATAAGGCTTAAAAACAAGCGTCTTTCAATTTTAAACAAGGAGAATAAATGAATATACATGAATATCAGGCAAAAGAAATTTTTGCTGAGTATGGTGTTCCGACACCAAAAGGTAAAATTGCAAACTCGGTGGAAGAGGCTGTAGAAAATGCAAAAGAGTTAGGTGGACCTGTCTGGGTTGTAAAAGCACAAATACATGCAGGTGGTCGTGGACTAGGCGGTGGTGTAAAACTGGCTAAAAGTCTTGATGAAGTAAAACAGTATGCCCAGGAAATTCTTGGTATGACTTTGGTGACACACCAAACAGGGCCTGAAGGAAAACTTGTACAAAAAGTATATATAGAAGACGGTGCTGACATTAAAGACGAGCTTTATCTCTCTGTAGTACTTGACCGCGCACAGGAAATGCCGATTATCATGGCTTCTACCGAAGGCGGGATGGACATAGAAACTGTAGCAGAAAAAACTCCGGAAAAAATCATTAAAGTTACTGTTGATCCTTCTATCGGATTTCAAGGGTTTCATGGTCGTGAATTGGTTTTCGGTCTTGGGATTACAGATAAAAACGAGCAGCGTAAAATGATTGATTTTGCTTCTAAACTCTATAAGCTTTATATGGACAAAGATGCAGAGATGATCGAAATCAATCCGCTTGTAAAAACCGGTTCTGGAGACTTTATTGCACTTGACGGCAAAATGGGATTTGATGATTCGGCACTTGGGCGTCATCCTGAACTTGAAGCAATGAGAGATATTTCAGAAGAAGATCCGGATGAGCGTGAAGCTGCCCAGTATGGTCTTTCTTATATTGCGCTTGACGGTGAAATCGGTTGTATGGTAAACGGTGCAGGGCTTGCTATGGGAACAATGGATACTATTAACTATATGGGCGGAACACCTGCGAATTTCCTTGATGTCGGGGGAAGTGCAAATGCAGAAACGGTTGCAAAAGGTTTTGAAATAATTTTGAAAAATCCAAATGTTAAAGCCATTTTTGTAAATATCTTTGGCGGTATAGTCAGATGTGACCGTATCGCAAACGGTATACTTGAAGCTACAAAACTTGTAGATGTTCATGTACCGGTTATTGTTCGTCTTGATGGTACAAATGCTCCAGAAGCAGCAGAGATTCTTAAAAATGCAAATATACCAAATGTAATTCCAGCGACAGACTTGGCAGACGGTGCTGCAAAAGCTGTTGCTGCAGCAAAAGGAGAGTTATAAGATATGTCAATTTTAGTAAACAAAGATACAAAAGTAATCGTTCAGGGTTTTACCGGTAAAGAGGGTACTTTTCATGCAGAACAGTGTATTGATTACGGTACAAACATTGTCGGTGGTGTAACACCAAACAAAGGTGGTGAAACACATTTGGGTAAACCGGTTTTCAATACGGTCAAAGATGCGGTTGATGCAACCGGTGCAACTGTTTCTATGGTTTTTGTTCCGCCTGCATTTGTTGCAGATGCAGTAATGGAAGCTGCCGATGCAGGAATTGAACTTGCTGTAATCATTACAGAAGGGGCTCCGGTCAAAGATATGATGTTTGCCAAGCAATATGCTACTAAACACAATATGAAAACAATAGGGCCAAACTGTCCTGGTATTATCACTGCCGAAGAGTGTAAAATCGGAATTATGCCTGGAATGATTTTCAAAAAAGGCAATGTCGGACTCATTTCCAAATCCGGAACACTTACTTACGAAGGTGCCAACCAGGTTGTAAAAGAAGGATTTGGTATTTCTACTGCTGTTGGTATCGGCGGGGATCCGATTATCGGACTTTCATACAAGCAGATTCTGCCAATGTTTGAAGCTGATCCTGAAACAGAGGCAATTGTAATGATTGGTGAAATCGGCGGAGACCTTGAGATTCAGGCGGCAAAACTGATAAAAGAGCAGATAACAAAGCCTGTTGTCGCTTTTATTGCAGGGCAAACAGCTCCTAAAGGAAAACGTATGGGTCATGCCGGTGCGATTATTTCCGGTAGTGCAGGTACTGCAAAAGAAAAAATGGAAGCTCTTGAAGCTGCCGGTGTTAAAGTTGTTGTTTCTCCAGCAGAAATCGGAAAAGCTGTTGCTGAAGTTTTAGCAAAAAAATAATTTATTTTTATACTCTTTCACAAAAACTTTCTGAAAATATTAATTTTCCAGAAAGTTTTTTTCCTCTTTTTTTATAATTTATATCTCTTTTTAATCTTTTAAAATCTCACTGCTTGTGTGTAGATACTAAACGGTATATGGTTTTTATAATTTATACTTTAATTTTATTTTTTAAAATTTCAATATAAGTGTGTAAATACTAAACGTTATATGCTCTTTTTAGCAATAAACATCAACTTTTATAATCAAGTTGATAATGATTTGCTATACTCTTAATATGCAAACTAATATATGCAAACTAATATACATAGTTAATTTGTACTTAACAACAGGAGAATAAATGGGAACTTTTAAAACTGAAAACCCAGGAAATGAACCAGTATGGGTAAACACGAACAATTGTAAAGCGTGTGACATTTGTGTGTCTGTGTGTCCTTCCGGTGTATTAGGAATGGTATATGACCCAACATCAACACTGGGTGCAATGATATCAATTGATTATCCGGAAGATTGTATCGGGTGTAATGAATGTGAACTTACATGTCCGGATTTTGCTATTTATGTAGCAGACAGAAAAGAATTGAAAGCTGCAGGAAAAAGTTTTGCAAAACTAACTGATGAAGCGAAAAAAAGACAAGCGGAAATTGTTGCAAACAATTATATGTCTGTGAAACAAAAAGGAGCTAAATAATGAGAGAAGTTATCTCGACAGGTAATGAATTAGCTGCAAAAGCTGCAGTAGAAGCAGGAGCAAGATTTTTTGGAGGATACCCTATTACTCCATCATCTGAAGTAATGCATGAATCTTCTGATTTATTGCCAAAGGTCGGTGGTGTCTGTATTCAGATGGAGGATGAAATCGGGGGTATTTCAGCCGCTATCGGTGCATCAATGACAGGTGTTAAATCTTTTACAGCTACATCTGGTCCTGGTATCTCTTTAAAAGCGGAGCAGATTGGTCTCGCTTTTATTGCTGAAATTCCATTGGTTATCATCAATGTAATGCGTGGAGGTCCTTCTACAGGTCTTCCTACTCGTGTTTCTCAGGCAGATATCGGTCAGGCACAGTATCCTACACACGGTGACTATGCGTCTATCACTCTATGTGCAGGTTCATTAACTGAATGTTATACACAAACAGTACGTGCATTTAACCTGGCTGAAAAATATATGACTCCTGTTTTTATGCTTCTTGATGAAACAATCGGGCACATGCACGGAAAAGCTGATTTGCCGGATATTGAAGAAATTGACGCTGCTATTGTAGACCGCGAAAGATTTCATGGCAATCCGGAAGATTACAAGCCATATAAAGCTGAAATGAACAAACCTGCGGTACTTAACCCTATGTTTGAAGGGTATAAATACCACATCACAGGTTTGCATCACGGAGACGAAGGTTTTCCTACCGAAGATGCAGAGCAGTGTGAATTTAACATTGAGCGTTTAGTCGGTAAGATAAATACAGTACACTTGGAAAATGGCGGACTTGATGACCTTCCTGATTATGAAGAAGTTGATTTGGAAGATGCTGATGTTTGTATCATTGCCTATGGTTCAATTGCTCTTGGTGCTTATGAAGCTGTTAAAAAACTTCGCTCAGAAGGTATCAAAGCAGGACTGTTCAGACCAATTATGTTGTGGCCGTCTCCTATTAAAAGATTAGAAGAGATTGGAAAGAAATTTGAAAACAGAATTATGGTGACTGAACTCAATATGGGTCAGTACTCAAAAGAAATTGAACGCGTTATCAAACGTAATGATTTTACTACTTTACTCAAAGCAAACGGTCGTCCGATCGCACCGGCAGAAATGGTAGCAAAAGTTAAGGAGATGATTTAATGGCATTTAATTATGATAAATATTTACGTGTAAACAAGATGCCGACACTATGGTGTTGGGGTTGTGGTGATGGTGTTATTTTAAAAGCGACTATCCGTGCAATTGAAAAAATGGGATGGGATATGAAAGATGTTTGTATCGTATCCGGAATAGGGTGTTCTGGTCGTTTTTCTTCATATATCGACTGTAATACTGTGCATACAACACACGGTAGAACTGTTGCGTATGCTACAGGAATCAAACTTGCCAAGCCGCATGCACATGTCATCGTTGTTGCAGGTGACGGTGACGGACTTGCAATCGGAGGAAACCACACTATTCACGGCTGTAGAAGAAATATTGATTTGAATTTTATTCTAATCAATAACTTTATTTATGGTCTTACAAATTCACAGACTTCCCCGACAACTCCTCGCGGTATGTGGACTGTTTCTCAAAAGAACGGTAACATTGATCCGACTTTTGATGCCTGTAAACTGGCAATCGGAGCAGGGGCGTCTTTTGTAGCGCGTGAGTCTATGACGGACCCTAAGAAACTTGAAAAAATTCTTGTAAAAGGTTTTTCTCATAAAGGTTTCTCATTTATGGATATCTTTTCCAACTGTCACATCAACCTTGGCCGTAAAAACAAAATGGTTTCTGCAATGGATAACCTGAAATGGATTGATGAAATTACACTTCCGCTGAAAAAATGGGAAGCACTCTCTGAAGAAGAACAGCTTAACATTTTTCCAACCGGTGTTTTAAGAGAAGTTGAACAAGAAGAGTATTGCGATATGTATGCTGAAATTCAAAAAGCAGCACAAGGGCAACGTCCTAAAATCACTCAAGATGATTTTGAGAAAAAAATATAAGGGGTTATAGATGAGACATACTTTAAGATTTACTGGTGTTGGCGGACAGGGTGTTCTCCTTGCCGGTGAAATTATGGCTGCCTGTAAAATTAAAAACGGTGGATATGGACTAAAAACAGCTACTTATACTTCTCAGGTTCGTGGTGGTGCAACTGTTGTTGATATTACACTTGATGATGAAGAGATTCGTTATCCGTATGCAAATGAAGGTGAAATTGATTTCATGCTTTCTGTTGCAGATGTTTCTTATCACCAGTTCAAAAATGGTGTAAGACCTGGAAACAAGATAGTTGTTGATCCAAATCTTGTACACCCGACAGAAGAAGACAGAAAACTGTGGGATATTATTGAAATTCCTATCATTACGATTGCAAAAGAAGAGGTCGGGAATGTAATTACCCAATCTGTTGTTGCTTTGGCAATTACAAACACAATGACCGGTGTACTTCCGGAAGAGTCTTTGATTGAAACAATGCTTTCAAAAGTTCCGCCAAAAGTTCATGAGGCAAACAAAAAAGCATATGCGCTTGGAAAAGCCTATGCCTTAGATGCTATGGGAACAAAATAACTTTCAACCTTTAGCATAAAAAAGCAGTTCTTTATCAGGGACTGCTTTTTTTAAAATAAGTATTTGATATTAATTAGTATCTAATATTCTATAATATCATATTTTGATGCTTTCCCAAAAAAAATCTACATGTTTTTCAAATTGTGTCGCAAGTGAATTTGTCGAACAGGCATCAAATCTCAATAATGTAACCTGAAGTCTGATGTAAAAGAGGGTGCTGATAAACTCATAAGCAATAAGCATTGGATCGCAAGAGCGAATTAAAGAGTTTTGCATCATAATGAAAAAGCCTTCTGAGAGCAAGGCAATGTTTTTATCATGGTATTGGCTCATAAACTGTTCCCTGAGGCTTTTATTTTGCATAAGCTCAATCATGAGCAGCCTGAACATGTTTTCGTTTTTTTTGTCAAATGTCAGCATTTTATACTGCATGGTATATTTTTGTAAAAACGGTTTCCCCCTAAATGCCAATTCTTTCACTTCGTCTTCTGAAAACGAAAAGGGCGAAGAGAAGATATTTTTAGCAACTTCAAGAAATATCTCCTCCTTGTTCTTGTAGTGATTGTATAAAGCACTCTCTCTTATTCCAACTTCAGCAGCAATTTTACGCACACTGGCTCCTTTGTATCCGTAGTGTGAAAAGAGGGCGGTTGCGGCTGTAAGTATTTTCTCTTTTGTTGTGTTTTTTTTCTTTATATCCCTGTTTTCAGGCATTTAAAGCTCCTTTTTTTTTAAAAGTGAACAATTGTTCTTGCATATGCAATTATATATGAACAGTTGTTAATATCTTCTTAAATATAAGTGAACGATTGTTCTTGTTACTACATACAAGTATGAACAGATGTTCATGCTCCAACCTTTGTTTAGAATTTTTATGTATAATTCCATCAGGCATAAGAGATAGTAACTTGAACCTGTATTCAAGAGGAAAGTCCGAGCTGCTGTAAGACAGTGTTCCATTTAACTAATGGCCGTAGTAATACGAGGGAAAGTGCAACAGAAAACAAACTTCTGCCTTTTGGTAGTAAAGGTGAAAAGGCGGTGTAAGAGACCACCAGTCTCTATAGCGATATAGAGAGCTTGTAAACCCAACATGGCAGCAAGAAACAAATGGTTAGCGTCTTACAATGCTATTGTTTCGCTAGAGGCACAACGCAAGATGTGCAGTAGATTAATGCTATCACTACAAAACTCGGCTTATCTTATGCCTGAAAACCACTCTCAAGAGAGCAGATGATTTTTCAAGAGAATTTACATTATGTTAACCAATACACATATTGTTTAATATGAACTATTTCAAAGACTCTATAGAAAATAAACACTCGAATAAACTTCAGGAACAGATACACAATGGAAAGAAAAGAACAACTTATCAAAGATATACAAAACCTTCTCAACAGCTATGATGGCATACGCCCTACTTCTATTAATCCTGATTTATTACAATTTATGGATGAAAAAACTCTTATAGATACAATTGATGCTTTGTTGACACAAAAAGAAAAAAACAGTGTTTCTGATACAGAGTGGCTTGAGCAATTTAAGACAAATTCTTGAATTTGTTGATAAATGTTAGCGTTATTAACTATTTGTAGTGTATAATATAACAAATTAAAATATAGGAAAAAACAATGGGTAATTTAGATTTAATTCAATTAACAGAACAGACAAAAAAACTTACAGCTATGGTTGTAGAAGATGAAAAAGTAACGAACGAACTTTTGAGTTCTACGTTTAAAAACTTTTTTGCAAAAGTGGAATCATGTTTCGACGGTGATACGGCATTAAAAGTATATGAGCAGATGAAGCCGGATGTAGTTTTTGTCGACATTATTATGGAAGGAATGGACGGGATAGAACTTTCTCGTAAAATTCGTGAAATTAATCCAAGTCAAATCATTATAGTGATCTCTGCAAGTAACGATATGGAAAAAATTTCTGCATCAATTGAAGTGGGTGTAAACAGTTTTATTCAAAAGCCTATTGACACGAAAAAAATTATAGAGCTTTTAGGTAATGTTGTTTCTATGGTGGCTAAAAAGAAAAAAGTAGAGACAAAAACATTTTCAATCTCTCTTCCTTTGGATTTATACGAAACTGTAAACGAGAATGCAAAAGCAGAAAGTATTTCTAAAAATGCCGTCATTATCAGAGCACTTCGTAGCTTTTATGAATAATTAACGAAATATATAGATTTTATCTTTTTTTAAGGATATTGTCTATATAATTTCGGCTCAACAAAAGTTGAGCATGTTGGCCCCGTCGTCTAGCGGTTAGGATCCATGGTTTTCATCCATGTTACAGGAGTTCGATTCTCCTCGGGGTCACCAACTTTTCTTCCTTTTTCCCAATCATAAAATATCATCTATGCAACTGTCAAATACAATAATACACTCGCCTATTCAAAAATCATTCGGAACCCGTACTTTCAATGCTAAAGAAAGAGTGCGGGCTTTGTGCCTTTAATAACTAAGGCCAGGAGGTTGTGAAAAAATATCAAATCGCCAATTTTTGTTTTACAAGCTCATTTACAATTTTAGGATTTGCTTTACCCCCTGTCTTTTTCAATACCTGTCCTACAAAGAAACCAAACAGCTTGTTATTCCCTGCTTTGTATTTTGCCACATTATCAGGATTGTTTGCAATAACTTCATCGATAACAGGTAAAATTTGAGCCGGATCACTGATCTGCACCAGCCCTTTTGCTTGAACTATCTGCGTCGGGTTTTCTCCACTCTTTGACATATCCTCAAACACCTGTTTGGCAATTTTACTTGAGATAATATCTTCTTCAATCATTTTTGCCAGTTGTGCTATATGCACGGGGCCGAATTTCAGCGTCTCTGCATCTGTGTTTTTAAGCACTCTGGCTACTTCATTGACTACAATATTTGAGAGTGTGACAGGCGCGTTACATGTACAGAGTGCCTCTTCAAAAAAGTCACAGAGAAAGGCATCACGAGCCAGCGTATTTGCAACCTCATTGTTGAGTTTCAGTGTATCTGTATATTTTTCAAATACTTTTTTTTGCTCCTCTGTCATAGGTGTTACTTCACCGTCTATTTGTACCTGTTTGGCTTTTTGTTGTGTTGCCTGCTGTTTTGGTTTTTCTTTTTTCGTCCAGGAGTCTTTCAGTCCGACAATTTTGTTAAATACAGGGTGCGCATCGCTGTAATCAACCGGATCAGCATAAAAATAGCCTTGTCTCTCAAACTGAAACCTCTCATCCGGTTTTTCAAGTATCACAGCAGGTTCAATCAGCGCATTTTTAATGATTTGCAAAGAGTTTGGATTTAAGTCTTCAATCCCCTCCGGTGCTTCAGTTTTAAACAGTCTGTCGTACAGACGGATCTCTATTTTTTTTGCCTCTGCTGCGCTCACCCATTGAATGGCACTTTTTACTTTGATGCCGCTTGTATCTTTCGTACCGCTTTTGGAATCGGGATAATACTCTGCTTTTATTTCTGTAATATTTCCATCGGCATCTTTAATGATCTCTTTACATGTAATGATATAGCCGTGTCTTAGTCTCACAGGCTGTTCAGGAGTAAGACGGAAGTAACCTTTTGGAGGATTCTCTTCAAAGTCTGCCCGTTCGATATAAAGCTCTTTTGAAAAAGGAATCTTTCTTGAACCCTCTTTTGGAACATCATGCGGATAGTACGGTGCCTCAATCTCCTCAGAGCCTTCATAGTTTTCAATTGTGACCTTCAAAGGGTCCATCACGCACATGACACGGGGAACTTTTGTGTTTAAATCATCGCGTATAGAAAATTCAAGCTGTGCAACATCAACCACAGAGTTTGCTTTTGCTATACCGATTTGCTCACAAAAATTTAAAATGGACTCCGGTGTGTATCCTCTCCTTCTGTACCCTGCAATTGTAGGCAGACGAGGATCGTCCCATCCGTTTACATAGCCTCCCTCAACCAGTTCCAAAAGTTTTCTTTTGCTCATCACTGTATAGTTGATGTTGAGTCTTGCAAATTCATACTGATAGGGACGGGGCGGTTTCAGTTCAAGCGTATCGAGTACCCAGTCGTAAATATCACGATTGTTTTCAAATTCCAAGGTACAAATTGAGTGTGTGACCCCCTCTATATAATCAGACAAACAGTGTGCAAAATCATACATCGGGTAGATTGACCATGTATCCCCTGCTCTAAAGTGATGTGCATGTCTTATACGGTATAAAAGCGGGTCTCTCATTTTCATATTGGCTGCACCCATATCTATCTTAGCCCGTAAAACATGCTCACCGTCTTTAAATTCGCCCTTTTTCATTCTTTGGAAAAGATCGAGATTTTCTTCAACACTTCTGCTTGCATATTTACTGCGCTTTCCGGGCTGTGTAACAGTGCCGCGGTATTGGCGTATTTCATCTTCGCTCAGACTGTCGACATAGGCTTTGCCCATTTTGATAAGCTGCACCGCATAATCATATATCTGAGAAAAATAATCAGAGGTAAAATAAAGATTCTCACCCCAGTCAAATCCAAGCCATCTGACGGCATCTTCAAGAGCTTCTACATACTTTGTATCTTCTTTTGTCGGATTGGTGTCATCCATTCGCAGGTTGCAGTGACCGTTATAATCACGGGCAATACCAAAATTTATAGATATGGACTTGGCATGTCCGATATGCGGAAAACCGTTGGGCTCGGGCGGAAACCTTGTTACTATCTCTTTGTATTTTCCTGATTTTAAATCATTTTCAACTATTGTACGTAAAAAATCTTTTTTTTTATTGTTCATTGTTTTTAAACCTTTTATTGTCAGCCATTGAGTCTTTTAAAAATACAAAGCCCGCACGCGAAAGTACGGGTCTTGAGAAACTGCTTCACTTAATGGCATTGAAGGAGTACATTTTAACAAATCATAGCTTATAATTAATCAAAAGTTTGTTAGAATTACAAAAAATTTATCTAGGAATGTTAATGCTAAGATTTGCGTCCAGCCCTATTGGAGACATGCATATAAATGATTTAAGAATTGCACTCTTAAACTACATTGTATCAAAACAAAAAAATGAAGATTTCATTGTAAGAATAGAAGATATAGACAAAGAAAAAGTTATGCACAATAAAGACCAGAAAACCCTGGATATTTTAGGACTTTTTGGAATTGAATATTCTCACGTGGTGTATCAAAGCCAAAACCTTCGTTTTCATTCGGCTATGGCTCTGCAACTTTTGCATGAGAAAAAAGCTTTTTCCTGTTTTTGTTCCGATGAATGGTTGCAAAAAAAGCGCAGTGAAGCAGAAAAAGCGCAAAAAGAGTACCATTATGATGATGCATGCAGAAATCTTCCTGCCGAACTTGTCATTGACAATACAGCCCCTTTTACTGTAAGAATAGTACGTCCTGATACACCAGTCATTGTAAAAGACCGGCTTAAAGGTGCAATCAGTTTTGAACCTGATGCTGTTGACAGTTTTGTGATCATGAATCACGATAAAACGCCTGCCTATGATTTTGCCTGTGCGGTAGATGATATGCTGAGTGATGTTTCAATGATTATTTGCGATGAAAAATATCTCAACAATACACCAAAACAGGTACATGTAAGAAACCAGCTCCAATATAACAAAGAGATTAAATATACCCACCTGCACGGTATACAGAACAGTGTCAGTGTAAAACAGCTTTTGGAGGAAGGATATTTGCCCGAAGCTATTTCAAATTATTTAATATCAATCGGCAGCAATCCTCCAAAAGAGATTTTTACACTCAAAGAAGCGACAGAATGGTTTGACCTGGACAAACTTGCAGATAATCCTGTCCGTTTTGATCAGGATAGGCTGAAACAGATCAACAAAGAGCATTTAAAAAACCTGGATGCAACAGAGTTGTCTCGTTATGTAGGATTTGCCGACCCGGAAATCGGAGAACTTACACGTATTTATCTTGAAGAAGCGGGGACTACAAAAGAGTTGAAAGAAAAAATTGCTTCTATTTTTGCAAAAAGAGTTACTGCCCACGGATTTGCAGAAGAAATGGAGTCAATGGCAAAAGCGATAAAAAATGCGCCCTACTTTGAAGAGTATAATGATTTTAAAAACTATATCATGGATAAAACAGGGCTTAAAGATGAAAACTTTTTAAAACCGTTGCGTATACTTCTTACAAATGCCGAACATGGGCCTACTATAGAAAAAGTATATAAATATCTGAAAAACTATCTGAAGGAGATTATCAAATGAGTGCATTAGTTGAAATTATACAGGGGATCGGCGGAATTTTTATAGGACTTGTAAATGTCTATATCTGGGTGATTATTATTGCAGCGCTGCTGAGTTTTGTGAATCCCGATCCATATAACCCTGTTGTGCAGTTTCTTCACAGAGTAACAAATCCGGCATACGCGTTTGTAAGAAGATTTATGCGAACAGATTTAAATGGTCTGGATTTCGCACCGCTTATCATTATTATAGCACTGCAGGTTCTTATTGTAATTTTACAGTCCATACTTTATTAAAGGTGTCCTTTTCAACGTTTAAAAGTCAGAATTGTACTGTTTTGTCCTAATTGGATTTTTAAATGCAAAGTCTCTTTGTTCTGCTTTGCAAATCCGACAAGGTAGTACTTGTTCCATTTTGCATGAAATGATGTAAGTGCTGTAAATTCATTTTGGACAGGTAATGATTCTACAAGGATTGCAGGTTTTTCGTTGAGATAAAATTCTACTTTGCTCTTTTTGTTTTTTTTATAAAGATAGAGATAGAAATATTCATAATCTTTGTAAATTTTCGGATCTGTTTTGTTTAAATACACAGCAGTTACAATTGCGACTACGTCAGCTTTTGTATTGATAACTTTGCTGCTTTGCAGATTGTCTTCGGCCAACTCTTGAGAATTTTTTAAATGAAATCTTTCAAATGCATTTTTTTGCGCGCACCCCAAAAAAGTTATCAGTAATAAGAGTATTGGTAGTGAAAATTTCATTTTTTGGCCCTATTCTTTTTTGGAATTATATCTTATTAAACTCTTCTTTTGTATAATGGCCTAAAATTTTTAAAGAAAAGTCACAAGGACTTATATATTGAAAAAAAGATTAGCAGTTGCATTTACCGGACCCTCTAACAGCGGTAAAACAACATTGATACTCAAAGTTGCCAGAAAACTCATACATGAACATCATTTGGAAGTAGCTATCATAAAGCATGACCCAAAAGACAAGGCTAGATTTGATGTTGTCGGCAAAGACAGTTACAAATTCAGTGATACCGGGGCAGAAGTCATTGTGACTTCTCCAAACAGAACAACCTACTTTTCACACCGTCATGCCGATTTGGATGAAATGATACGCATGTTTCGTGATTTTGATATTTTACTCGTTGAAGGGCTGAAAAATCTGCCTCTGCCAAGAATAAGCATATTTAGAAACAGTATAGATGAAGATTACTTTCCTTATATGAATGCGCTTGCTGTTGATGAAAGTATAGATATTGAAAAATACACTTTGCCAAAAGATGTTGATGTTTTAGATTTAAATGACACAGATGAAGTGATAACATGGATACAAAAAAATGCAAAAAAAGTTTAAAAAGGAAAAAAAATGAGAGATATATTTGATGCAATTCAAAAAAGTGCCAAAAGAATTAAAGAAGCAATTGACACAAAAGACATAGGATACTCACAGCTCGAAAACAGTTCTGGCGAAACACAGCTTGAACTTGACATAAAATGTGACATGATTATTGAAGAAGAATTTTCAAAAGTTTCTTCTATCCATACGGTTGCCAGTGAAGAAAAAGAGCATGAAGAGGTTTTACATGAAAACGGCAAATATTTTATTGCCTACGACCCGCTTGACGGTTCATCATTAATAGATGTAAATTTGAGCGTAGGATCGATTTTTGGCATTTATGAGGGTGCGTTTGGAACACAAAAAATGGTTGCTGCCTGCTATGTTGTTTATGGTCCGCGCGTTGAAATGGTCTTTTCACAAAACAAAACAAAGCTTTATCTGCTGCAGGCCGGTGAATTTGAGTTTGTCAAAGAGATACGACTCAACGAAAAAGGCAAACTGATGGCTCCGGGAGGAACGCAGCAAAACTGGAAAAAATACCACAAAGCCATGATAGACGGTTTTTTTGCAGAGGGGTACCGTCTGCGATACTCCGGCGGTATGGTACCTGACCTGCATCAGATTCTGCTCAAAGGCGGCGGACTTTTCAGCTATCCTGCTACAAGTGATAAACCAGAAGGAAAACTTCGCCGTTTGTTTGAAGTGTTTCCTTTTGCTTTTGTGTTTAAAACTTCAGGAGGAGAGGCCGTTGACGGAAAAGATGAAATTTTAACTCTTGGTCATGCACATATTCATGACACTTCACCGTGTTTTTTTGGTTCAAAATATGAAATAGACCGAGTGAAAGAAGTATATGCAAGAAACGCATAAAAAGCCTAAAGACAAATTTGAACTGCATCTTGATGAAATGATACAAAAAGTTCAGGAGTGTCAAGAGCAAAAAAATCATAAAAGCTGCAGTGTGTGTGAGCACTATTTTGGCTGCGAGCTGCGAAATGAATATATAAAAGCCGTTTATAACAGCATGTCAAAAGGCGAAACAGGCGGTTTTGAATTTTAATACTATTGGCAATAGTAAACATTTTAGATAAAATACATTAAATATTTAACAGGAACATACATTGAGTAAATACATAACAACACCTATATACTATGTCAACGGAGAGGCTCACATCGGGCATGCTTACACGACTTTCATTGCAGATACTCTGGCACGCTATGAGAGACTCAAAGGTGAAGATACTTTCTTTTTGACAGGAACAGATGAACACGGACAAAAGATAGAAGAGTCTGCAAAAAAAGCAGGAAAACCTACACAGGAGTTTGCAGACGAAATCAGTGCGACTTTTAAGAATCTTTGGGATGAGTTCGGTATAAGTTATGACAAGTTTATACGAACAACTGATGAAGAACACAAAAAAGGTGTACAAAAAGCTTTTGAAGTGATGTATGCAAAAGGTGATATTTACAAGGACTTCTATGAAGGTCATTATTGTGTAAGCTGTGAAACATTTTTTCCCGAAACACAGCTTATAGACAGTGAATTTTGCCCTGACTGCGGAAGAACGACAAGTGTGGTAAAGGAAGAGAGCTATTTTTTCAGACTTTCAAACTATGAAGATAAGCTGCTGGAACATTATGCAAGTCATCCTGATTTTATTATGCCCCGCTCGCGTGCAAATGAAGTTGTAAATTTTGTAAAAGGCGGTCTGCGTGACCTTTCTGTAACACGTACATCGTTTAGCTGGGGGGTGAAAATGCCTAAAAGTATCGGGGATGACAAACATGTTATGTATGTTTGGCTTGACGCACTTTTAAACTATATCACAGCTCTTGGTTATGGTTCGGATGAAAAACTTATGAATTATTGGCCGGCTGATGTTCATTTTGTCGGGAAAGATATTCTTCGTTTTCATGCTATTTACTGGCCTGCATTTTTAATGAGTCTGGATCTCCCTCTTCCTAAGCATATCGGTGCGCATGGCTGGTGGACACGAGACGGTGAAAAAATGAGCAAGTCAAAAGGAAATGTTGTTTCTCCAAAAGAAGTTGCGGATGCCTATGGTGTAGAAAATCTCCGTTACTTTATGCTTAGAGAAGTTCCTTTTGGCCAAGACGGTGATTTTTCACAACGTGCTTTTATAGACCGTATAAACTCTGAACTTTCGAATGATCTTGGAAATCTGCTCAATCGTATCATAGGTATGAGTGGAAAATATTCTGATTTTCAAATAGACAGCGTAGATGTAGAAAAATACCATTCTAAAGAGATTGAGCAAATGAATCTGATTTTGGATTCTCTTGATACATTTTTAGAAAATCTGCAACCACACAGATATCTTGAAGAACTGTGGAAACTTTTTGCAATAGGAAACGGTGTTATACAAGAGTATGAACCATGGGTAAAAATGAAAAACGGACAAAAAGACGAAGCACTCGCTACTGTAGCTGTTGTTGCAAATATACTGGCAAAAGCGGCTGTAATGCTTCACCCTGTTATGCCAAATACAACAAATATCATAGCGGATGCACTCTCTTTTGAAATAAATACAGCAAGTTACAAAGAGCTTATACTAGAGAAAAAACTGTTGAAATTATTTAATATTAAAAAGGTGCCGCCTCTTTTTCCTAGAATTGAAGAACCTTTGATGCAAGAAGTGCCAAAGGCAGAACCTGTGACAGCAACAAAAAAAGAACAAAGCTCCAAAAAACAAACAAAAGAGACGAAAAAAGAAAATGACAACCTTATTGAAATTGGTCAATTTTTTGAAACATCTCTGAAAGTCGGAACTGTTGTAGAAGCTGAGGAAGTACCAAAAAGTAAAAAACTTTTAAAATTACAGATTGATTTAGGCGAAGAGAATTTGAGACAGGTTGTTGCCGGTATAAAAGAGTTTTATTCTCCTGATAATTTGATAAATACTCAAGTGTGTGTTGTAGCCAACCTCAAACCTGCCAAATTAATGGGAATGATAAGTGAAGGAATGCTTCTTGCTGCAAAAGATGAAGACGGTCTTTGTCTAATCAGACCGGAAAAACCTAAAAAAGCAGGCACACCTGTTGGATGAGACTGGAAAATACTTTAGCACTTATACACGGAGAACTGGTAAATACTCCCTTTGTAAGTAATTTTAACAATATTGTTTTTGATGCAAAAGCGGTGAAGAGAGGTGATCTTTTTATAGCTTTTGATGAAGGTTCCATAGAAGATGCTGTTTTTAACGGTGCCTACGGTGTAGTGTTTGACAAGCCTACGCAGATAACAGACAGTGAGATAGCCTGGATAAAAGTGAAAGATTTGGAAGACGCAATCAAACGACTTTTGCGTTTTGAACTTATCGCTAAAGAGATATCAGTATATGCCTGTGATGAGATTGTTCTCAAAATTGCTTTACAGGTTGTTACAGAACCGAGTTTCATCGCTTTGCACGGGGATATAAAAAGTATCTTTAAAGAGTTGTCAAATATAGAAAACGGTTCCACTCTTCTCTTTAGCCCTGCTCTTACTTCTTCGGATTTATTTACAAAAATCAAAGAGTTGCCAAAAAGTAAGGCACAAAGTATCAATATCATTGAACAGACACTTTTTGAAACATCTTTCATTTATGACAATGTTTTTTATGAAAGACAACTTATCTCACCATTCTTTATGCCCTATCTTGAGCAACTGCTTTATCTTTTTAAAGTGCTGAAAATTAATTTCAGACTAAGAAAATTTACGCCGATTGATCATTTTGAAGCAGTTTTTACAAATAAAAGTTTTGAGATAAAAGAGTTTGGAACCAGTGACAAAGTATTGATATTTGAAAAAAGCACCTCTTTGATAGAGAATGAAATACTTTTTTTACAAAAACAGGCAAGCTGGGCCAAAATTATTTATATTATTCCCTCTACATGTAAACAAAGGCTCGATGCTGATCTTCTGAAACAGAAAAATTTATTTTTTTATAAAAATAAAAATGAAATCAAAAATATTTTACAGGCAAACAATTTTCATTTTGCCCTGATAGTCGGTGTAGATAAATCAATACTGGAAAAACCTTTAATAAGGCAAACTCAACTGACTTTGGATTTTTAAAAAATAATGGTATATTACAAGAGTTAACTACAAAGGATAAAAAATGAAAAAAATCATATTAGCGTTACTTTTAGCCGGGGCTTCACTTTATGCACTTGAAGTGCAAAACACGACAGTAAAGTTTACCGCATTCAAAACATATGCGAAAAAAGGTGTGAGCGGCGTTTTTGACAAAATCAGAGTCAAAACACAAAAAGCGGATACAGTTACTACTCTTTTAAGAAATGCAACAGCGGAGATAGAAACATCGAGTGTCAACAGCGGCAACAAAGGCAGAGACGCAAAACTGGTTGCACAGTTTTTTAATGTTCAAGATGTCAAGCGCATTAAAGCAAAAATTATTGATGTTACAAAAAATACTCTTATATTGCAATTGAACATGAATAATAAAACCTTAAATATTCCTATGAGCTACAGTATTGCAAACAACACAGTTAATGCAAAAGGGACAATAGATTTGGCAGATTTTATGATGTTGCAGTCTTTGAAATCAATCAACAAGGCATGTTATGCTCTTCATCAGGGTAAAACATGGCAAGATGTAAACATATACTTTACAATGCAATATAAATAGATGAATCGCAGAGATTTTCTAAGTACCGCAACACTCACTTCTGCAGCTATAGCCCTCGGTGGCTGTAATGAAGGGAATCATGTCGCAATAGACTATTCAAAACATCCTAAAAAACACAATGATGCTGTGAAAAATGTTCATTTTAATAAAAACAAAAAAACAGTTATCAAACTTGCAACAAGCTGGCCCGCACATTTCCCTATAATGGGAACCGGTGTTGAAGAGTTTGCACAGCGTCTTCATGCCATCAGCGGTGGCAGTTTGGAGATAAAAATTTATCCTAAAAATGTTCTTGTTCCTGCTTTGGCTGTCTTTGATGCCTGTTCCAGCGGGCAGATAGATGCTTTTCACTCCGGTCCCTATTACTGGAAAGGAAAAAATTCTGCTTTTTCTCTTTACAGTGGTATTCCTTTTGGTTTTACCGCTGAAGAAGTAAACTCATGGATGCTCTATGGTGATGGGATGAATTTATGGAGAGAACATTATGCAAAACATAATCTCTATCCGTTTTTAGGCGGAAACACAAATATTCAAATGGGCGGATGGTTTCGAAAACCTATAAACTCTTTGGCTGATATGCAGGGACTTAAAATGCGAATTCCCGGTCTCGGCGGAGAGGTTTTTTCACGCATGGGAGTCAATCCTGTTTTGTTGCCTGCGGGAGAAATTTATACTTCTTTAGAGCGTGGTGTCATTGATGCAACAGAGTGGGTGGGCCCTGCCCTTGACATTAAAATGGGGTTTTATAAAGTTGCTCCTTATTATTATTCCGGTTGGCATGAACCGGGTTCTGTTCTTGAATTAACATTCAATAAACATACATGGAACAAGCTTGCCAGTGAACATCAGTCTATGATTGAAGTGGCTGCAAGTGAAATGAATGCAAATATGGCAACGAGATTTCATCATGAGAATATCTACGCTTTGCAAAAACTCAAAAGTTTACATGTAACGCTTGCACAGTTTCCGGATGATGTAACCGAAGCCGGGAAAAAAGCACTTCAGGAAGTCATCCATGATCTCAGCAGCAAAAACAATGATTTTGCCGAAGTGTATGCCTCTATAAAAGCATACCTGAACCTTTCTAAAGAGTGGAGTGATGTGAGTCTCGGATATTTTCTAAATGTTCGATAACTCCTCTCTTTGTATAAATATGTAAGTTATATCATCCTCCTGATCAAAAACCTGTTTTTTTCTTTTTGCTTCAAGTTCATTGATGTCTTTAGCTTCTTTAAAATCTTTTCCAAGGTACTTCCCGTAAAATTCCGAAGAATCCCTGACGGAGTTTTCATTGAGTCCGTCACTGAAAACAAGTATCTTGGATATTTTTTTTATATCAAGGATTGCAGTATTTACACTTTTTGTATAGCTTGCCAAAGGAGGATTGTTCGATTTTATTTTTGCAACATCATTGCTGTCATCTTTTATACATAAAATCGCAGGCATGGAAAACATAGCATATTCCAGTCTCTCTTTACTGCTAAAATAGAGAAAAGTTGCACAGATAACCTCTTCTTCAAGTAAATTCGGCGCGATAAACTCCAAAAGCTGTTTTATGAGTTGTGTTAAAGAAAAATTTTTGTTTTTTATCATTTGATTTATTATGTTGTTCGCAGATGCACTGCACAGCATGGCTGTAACAGCTGCCGATATTCCTTTTCCCATACCGTCAACCAAAAACATAAAATATCCATCATCTGAAATCTTTCTTATAATATAACTGTCCCCGCTTAAAATATCTTTTGGTTGATAAAAAACTTCACATGTAAAGTGTAAAAAATTTTTATTTTCCTGCAGGTCATTTTTTATAATTGTTGTCTCTTTTTGATAGGTTAAAGTTTCCTGATAATTAGAGTAACAGAGTTTTTGCTGTTGTGCCTGCATCAGCAGTCTGTCTGCAAGTACTGATTTTGCAACAAACTCCAAAGTAGAAAAAATTGACTTTGATGAAATCGGTTTTTTTATAAAACTTGTAATACGAAGATCAATTGCAGTGCGTAACATTTCCAAACTTTCTAAGGCAGTCAATAAAATAATGGGGATACCGGCATCACATTCTCTTATTTTTTCACTCATTTGCAAACCGTTCATTACGGGCATAGAATAATCTGTCAATACGATGTCAACTTGTTTCTTTTGAAACACATTCAAGCCCTCAGCACCGTTATATGCTGTATATACATTTTTAAAAAGCATAGAAAAGAGCGTTGTGTAAATATCCATAACATTTGTATCATCTTCAACACAGAGTATATTTAAGCTAGTGTAAATTTTTAGATTATCATTCACTTTCGCATCCTAATATAATCGTAAATTCAGATCCGTCTTGTAAACTGTGTACATATATATCACCATTAAGATTTTCTTTGATTATTTTTTTACTCATATAAAGCCCCAGACCTGTTCCTTTACCCTGCTCTTTTGTTGTAAAATAAGGTTCAAAAATTCTCTCTATTATAGCAGGTTTTATGCCTCCTGCATTATCTATGACTTTTACAGTGCATGTATTATTCTCCCTAAATGCTTTGAATATAATCTTTTTATGTTTATTTTCATGTTCTTCAAAAGCATCTCGGGCATTTGAAATAAAATTAATTAAAACATGCTCTAAATCTTTTCTGTAGGTGAAAAGTGCTAATCCCTCCTCTACATCTGTTAAAAAATTAATATTGTGATTTTTAAGCTGTGCCCCCATTAAATGTAAAATATCACTTATAACCTGTTCTATTTTTATCAATTCTTTTTCATTGACAGGTTTTGTGAAATTCATAAAATCATTAATGGTATTTGACATTTCTTGCGCCATGTTTTCTATAAAAAGAGTTGTTTCACTTATTTTCTCGCTTGTTATAATATTCATATCATTTTGCATACTAAGCTGAATTGCAGATGCACTAATTGCATTCAAAGGCTGTCTCCATTGATGCGCTATCATATTTATCATTTCACCCATCTGTGCAAGTTTTGACTGTTGAGAAATAATATTATCTTTTACTTTTATATCAGTCAAGTCTAAAGATGTTCCTATGATTTTTATCGGTTTATTATTCTCAAATACCATTTTTGCACTTTCAAAAAGTGTAATTATTTTTCCGTCTTCTCTTTTGAGTCGTATTTCCATGCTGTGAACAGAGCCATCATTTAATGCTTTTTGTGCCTGCATTAGCTGAGCTCTGTCTTCTTCTAAAACCATATTTACAAACTCAAGGTAACTAGGTTCCCCAAGAGAAATATCTCTGTTGAAAATTTTAAAACTCTCTTTTGACCATGTGATTTTATTGGTTTTTAGATCTAATTCCCAACTGCCTATATGCGATATCTCTTGTATATGAGCAAGGGTGTTGTTTTTTGCTTCTAACTCTTTTTTTAATATTTGAAGTTTATTGTTTTCTTCTTGCAACTCTTTTGTTGTAACATCCAATATATGCATTAAAGCAGCATAGGTTTTCTTTTTTGATCTGAAATCTTCATCTTTTTTATCAAGAAAATTTATTTGATGATTAGTTTCAGATATAACATTGGACTCAGATAAAGCTATAGCGGTTAATGTTTCATTTAACAGCTCCGGTTTTTTTTCTGTATAAAACTCGCCATAAGTAAAGAATCCGCTTGTCGGTGCCAAATCTGCAAAGGGCATAATTTCATCTTCTGTTAAGCCAGACATAAAACGGCGACGAGCCATACAGGAGTATATAAAAAAAGTCTCAACATTGATATTGGAAACTTTGACTGGGTTCATTACTATTTTTTCAGCATCTCCGACACCAAAATATATTTTCATTCCTTCTAATAAATTTCCGGCAAAGCTTAAGCTGCCGTCTGTATGCTTGGTCGTGATAGCTCTTGCAACATCAACCCCGTTTTTTGTTGTAATCAGAGGAAATTCTATTCCGGTAACAGGCAAATTGTCAGTTACGTCTGAACCTAAATATTTTTTATAAAAATCAACTGCTGTCATATTATCTATCGTGTAAACTCTGTTTTTTTCTGATTTGGTAATAATATGTTGACGCCCTACTTTGTTCCAGCCAAAATGATATAAACTCGTTACATGTAACATGTCAGAATCCAATGCAACCGCTACTGCACCTTTATCATACAGTTTATTTTGCAAGCCAATGTAGCAGTTGTCAAATTTTGCATTATCACCGGAAAGCCCACCGGCAATTTTTACATGCGGTGCAACACAATAGATACCGTTTAAAAACTCTTCTCCATTACACAATAAACCGTCAGCAAAGACAATGAGTAGTTTTGTTCTTGGTGTTACAAGCTCTTTTGCAAGTTTTACACCGTTATCAAAATCAGAATCTATTTGTGTATATGCCAGATGCAAACAGGTTGTTTCAAATATTGACACAGAAACAACTGTTGTGAATTGAAAAATTTTATTTTCAAAAATTTCTCCATCGGTGGAGGAAGCTATAATTTTGGCATTTTTAAATTTTGATGATAAAAATCTCAAAATTTCTTCAAATCTTCGTTTGTTTTGTCCTGAAAAAACCTGTATAAGAATAGCGTTGCCTTGTATAATTTCTTCATAATCTTCACTAAAGATTTCAGACAAATTATCTTCACTTATAAGATAATTATATGTTTTCATGATTTGTGTCCTTTGCAGTATCTTCAGTAGATAAGTGCGGTTTAGGTTCATAAAAATAATAGCCTTGCGAATATTCAATTCCCAGTGTTTCTACAGTATAGGCAACCTCTTGCGAATGAACATACTCTGCTATAACCTTTGCACCGATACTTTTGGCAAAATCAGTCATAGTTTTAACAATAGAGTAACTTTTTGCATTTGTATCAATATTTTTTACAAAACTGCCATCAATTTTTATAAAATCTATATTCATAGCGTGCACCCTTTCAAAATTAGAATTTTGGGCACCAAAATCATCTATGGCAATACTAAAACCGATATTTTTCAATTCCATTAACTGTTCCAAAGAATTTTGAGCTCCTGTAGCACTAATACCTTCGAGCACTTCTAAGATAACACGGGAAGGTTCAATATTGTATTGTAAAAGTTTTTTTAAAAAATACTCTTTTAAATAGTTGTTATGTAAATCTATTTCCGTAATATTAATTGAAAAATCAAATTTATTATGTTTAAAAATCTGAAATGATTTGTCTATCATAATTTTTGTAATTTCGGGAATAAGTCCTATAATTTCAGCTATATTAATAAATTCAAATGGAGAATAGGTTTTTTCGGCATTTACTATTCTTGCAAGACATTCATATTTGTAAACTTTATGCGTTTTATTGTCAACAATAGGCTGAAAGTAAGGAACAACACAGTCATTTTTAATTGCATCTCTTATAATCGGAGAATATTTTTGTATTTGAGCTTGAAGTTTTTCAATCAGCAGGTCCTGAGAATATATTTTAATGATATTTCTTCCTTGTTTTTTTGCTTCTTTTAGTGCAATGTATGCATGTTTCAGGAGCTTGTCATCTCCTTTGGCAATAGCCATGGTTACAGTAAATTTAATATCAATGTCATACAGTTTTATAACAGATTCGGCTATAATGTTTTGTAATTTTTTTGCATATGCCATAAGTGCATTCTCGTTCAGTTTACATGTAAGAGCAAATTCGTCATTTCCCAAGTAGAATAGACTCGAATGAGGAGGTCTGTTTTTTGTCAATAATTTTGCTAAAAAAACAATACTCTTATCACCGATTTCATAACCATATACTACATTAATGCTGTCAAAGTTATCGATATTTAGCAAAATAAGCACTGTATCGGTTTCTGTGTTTTTTAATGCTTTGTTTAAAGCAAAACGATTTTGCAAACCGGTTAATTTATCGGTTACTGTCTGCTGATGTATAACTTGTGTTTTTGTATTTATTTCCTCTTCAAGCTTTTTTCTGTAACCCTGCATCATTCTGCCGGCTAGAATACTTTCAGCTAATTTTCTAATAAGCAATACCGTTTTATCCATTTTTATAGGCTTTAAAAGAAAACCGTCTACGCCAAGTTCTATGGCTTTAAGCAGATAGTCTGTGATGTTATATGCGGAAATAATTACAACTTTTTGCATAGGATTGTTTTCTTTAATGAGTTTGGTTAACTTCAATCCATCCATTTTTGGCATGCTGATATCTGTAAACACAATATCATACTGAGAGTTTTGATATTTTTGCCAACCGTCTTCACCATCAACTGCAACATCTACACTTTGAAACAGTATATCAAATATCATTATAGTTTGTTCTCTAACAGTTCTTTCATCTTCTACATAAAGTACACGTATCTCTTTTGTTTGTTCTGATAAAACTTTTATTTCCGTTAACATTGCAGGAACCTTTATAAATTTTTTGACTTGTTCTAGATTGTGGCACTCAAACATTTATTAATATATTCTATAATGATGTTGTGTTTAGTACATTGTACTTTAACTAAATTTAATATCACATTAAAATCGCTGTCCGCAAACAAAGCGCAATTGTCCTCTGTTTGCTTAATCTATAGTAAGATTGCAAAAAAAATTACCTAAAGGGACTTTCTTGAAAAAACTGCTATTTTTATTATTTTTGTTTTCATCCCTGCTTTTTGCCTCTTTTGGTGGAACTATTGTAGATATACACACTTTGCGACCTATAGCATCTGCTTTTATCAGTGACTCAAAAAACAGTGTCAAAAGTGATGAAAACGGTTCGTTCTTTATAGCTTCAAAAGAAAACAGATACCATATCAAAGCCTATGGATACAGACCTTATACGTTTACATCTGATACAAATACAACAACATTGAAACTTGAACCCATTCATGTAAAAGCACTCTACTTAACCTTCTGGGGAGCCAGCAACAACTCCGGTACGTTAAAAAAAATACTCCATCTCATAGAAACAACCGAGGCAAATGCCGTGGTGGTAGATGTTAAAAACGAATACGGTTCTACCCAGTTTTGGACTGGCTTCAAGCAGGCCAATGAGTATGGTGCCTACAAACAGCGTACGAACAGAGATATTAAAAAATTTATAAAAACTATGAAAGAGCGGCATATCTATACCATTGCCAGAATTGTAACCTTTAAAGATGAACTGCAGGCTTCTCACAATATTGACTACGCCATCAAAAAAAATAAAAAAATATGGAGAAATCATGACAATATGGCCTGGGTGGACCCTTTTGACAAACGTGCGCACAATTATGCCATATCTATTGCCGAAGAAGCTGCAAAGGCCGGCTATGATGAAATCAATTTTGACTATATCCGTTTTCCTGCAAAAAAAGGATTGCAGTTTTGTAGACAATGCACGCAACCAAACCGGATAAAAGCAATAGAGAGTTTTTTGAAAGAGGCACAGAGAAGATTAAAAAAATACGGTGTTTTTATCTCTGTTGACACCTATGGAAATATTTGCTGGGCAAAAGATGACAACGGCATAGGACAGACTGTTACATCACTGGCAAATTACGCAGACTACTTATGTCCGATGCTCTACCCTTCAGGCTTTTCAAGCGGCTCTTTTTATTTTAAATATCCGGCTAAACACCCCTATGAGGTTGTATATCGAAGTATAAAAAAGATTCAAGACAGAATTCCAAGCAATAGAGTCCGCCCATGGCTGCAGTATTTTAAAGATTATACATCTTCAAGAAAAGCGTATAAGAGAGAAGAAATACAGGCACAAATCAAAGCTGCAGAGGATATAGGAACAAACGGATGGATGCTCTGGTCGCCTTCAAGCAAGTATCATCAGGAGTATTTACAAAGATAGAGAAATATTTTTCAGTTTTTTTCTGAGTACTTTTGCGTGAGGCAGGTATTTTGCAACGAGGTCATGAAAATCTTTTGAGTGGTTCATATGGACAAGATGTGCAAGTTCGTGGACTATTACATAATCTATCAGCTCTTTATGTACTTTTATCAGTTGGGTGTTGAATGTAATGATTTTTGCAGAGCTACAGCTTCCCCACCGGCTTTTCATCTTTCTGAATTTTAAAGTTTTGTATTCCTGTTGCATTATCTGGGCAAAATAGTCTACTCTTTGAGGCAGATACTCTTTGGCTGTATATGTATAAAAATTATCATATGCAGACAGAACTTTTGTCTTGTCTGATGTTTGCAAGCGCTGCAGTTTTTTTCGCAGGTAATGCGCTTCATCACTGTCTATACTGTAGATTTCACCAAACAGCAGCACTTCATCCTCCAGGTTTACATGTAAAGGCTTGCGCAGAGAATTTTTATGTAACTGTTTTCGAATCCAGGACTCTTTATCCTGAAAAAACTCTATCGCATACTTTTTTTGCCTGTATGGCGTTTTTATGATAATGCTTGAATCATGCTTTATCTGTATGTAACTGTACTTAAGTTTTGGAGCATATACAAGCTGTGCCGTAAGCTCTTTACATGTAACCGTTTTATGCATAGGGAATCGGGTCGCTCACGCCTGCTTTTTCAAAGCCGTTTAAACGGAGTCTGCAGCTGTCACACACACCGCAGGCCTTGTCTTCGTTTTTATAGCAACTCCATGTCAGTTCCAAAGGAACATTCAGTTTTAGGGCTTCTTCTACAATTTGTGATTTTTTGAGGTGCACCAGCGGCATTTTTATTTCTATCTTTGTGTCATCTTTTGTGCCTAGATTGATTGCTTTTTGCATAGCCTGTATATATTCTTCCCTGCAATCCGGATACCCGCTGCTGTCCTCTTCAACAACGCCTATACTGATAACCTCTGCACCCTCTTTTTCAGCTATTGCTGCGGCCATAGAGAGAAATATGCCGTTTCTAAACGGTACATACGTTACAGGAACACCCTCTTCTACTCCGCCTGTAGGTACTTCTATGTTTATGTCTGTCAGTGCAGAAGCACCAAGTTGTTTAAAAAAATCCAAATCTAAAATATACTTTTGCTTTACATGTAAACTTTGACATATATTTTCAAAACATGCAAGCTCTTTTGCCTGTGTTCTTTGGTCATAATTAAAATGAACTGCTATAACTTCATAGCCTTGATGCTTCATCATATAGGCGCTTAACGTAGAATCCATACCTCCGCTCATGATGCAAACAGCTTTTTTATTTGTGTTATTTTCTTTTTTCATGGTACAATTTTACCATAAGTGTTATATACTTTAGTATTTCAAACAAGGAGGAAGTTATGGAAGTATCATCTTCAACACAAACTTCATCAGGGCTGGGACAAACAGATATTATGAAAAAAGCGCAGGATGTACAGGCGCAGCAGATAGAAAAAATCATTCAGGCTGCTCAGGAGCAATCCAAACAAATGACTGCACAAAAAACCGGTGTAGGAAGCAATCTTAATATTACAGGCTGAATTTCTCCTCTTTCTTGGCAGATGTTTTCTCATCTGCTATAATTCCACTTATGATAGATATTGACAACAAAACTTCTTTTGAAGTAAACAACACGCTGCTCCAAAAAATTGCTTTAAGTATGACAGATAAAGACATAGAACTTGTCATTACTGCAAATGATGAGATACGGCAAATAAACAAAGAGTATAGAAACATAGACAAACCAACCGATGTACTCAGTTTTCCCTATGAAGAGATGCCTATGAGTCCACTTGGAAGCATAGTTGTTTCTTATGATTTTGTACGTGAAAAAGCTGCAGAGTTCAAGCATACACAAGAAGATGAATTTACACTCCTTTTTATACACGGACTTTTACATCTCCTTGGATATGATCATGAAACAGATAATGGCCAAATGCGAGAAGAAGAAGAACGGCTCATTAATGAGTTTCAGCTTCCGAAAAGTTTAATAGTAAGAACACAGGGATAGGTACTTAACAATGGATTATATTATATTTATTTCGGCAATGGCCGCTTTGATTTACGGGGCTGATTTTATCATTAAAGAGTCAGAACGGATTGCACTGCACTTTAACATTTCACACTTTGTCATCGGTGCGACTTTGGTGGCTTTTGGCACCTCTTTGCCGGAAATGGCGGCTTCTATGGTGGCATCGGCACACGGAAAAAGCGATATGGCCGTTGCCAATGTCGTAGGAAGTGTCATTTTTAATATCACTTTGGTACTGGGTATTGTTTTTATGATTGCGAAATCCATGAATCCGGACAGGGATCTCTTCTCAAAAGACAGTGCCTGGGTTATTGTGCCTCTGGTAATCTTTTTTATTATGACGCTTGACGGAAAGATCAGCCGCATTGACGGTGCTTTGTTTTTACTTATGATGGTTTCATATATCATATTTTTGTTTTCAAGCAACAAAGAAGAGCTTGAAGGTGAAATAGATGAAGATTTGGTCAAAGAAAAATTTAATTGGTTAAAAAGTGCTGTACTGTTGGGTATTGGTTTTGTTTTAACAATCGGAGGCGCCAATTTTGTTGTAGAGAGCGGTACAAATATAGCAAGAAGTTTACATGTAAGTGAGTGGATTATCGGTCTGTTTTTAATCTCTTTGGGTACTTCTTTGCCTGAACTTGTCGTCTCTCTTGTCGCCGTAAAAAAAGGCAATGCCGAGATGAGTATAGGAAATATCATAGGTTCAAATGTAGCCAATTTTTCTATGGTTTTAGGAGGTGCGGCTCTTTTGAATCCGCTGAGTGTAAATCTGGCAGCTACAAAATTTGACATGCTTATTCTTGCTGCAGCCTCCATAGCGCTTTTGTTTGTTTTGGCAAACAAGCTGTACAACAAAGCCGGAGGCATTTTTCTGCTTATAATTTTAGCACTGTTTATTCAAAATTCTTTTGCATAAAATTATTTTTTCTTGATATACCCAAGTTCTAAAAGCCTGTTGTATATGTCAGAAACTATAGAACCCGCTGCATGCCCGCCGTGTCCGCCGTGTTCTACCATAACAGTTACAACATACTGAGGATGTTTATACGGTCCATAAGTTGTAAACCAGGCATGTGATCTCTTGTAGTAAGAGAGTTCATGTTCCTTCTTTCTTTTTAAAATATCCTGTTTTATACCTATGACCTGTGCCGTCCCTGTTTTGCCTGCTATTTTTACTTTTACATGCAAATAATTCGTGGCCGTTCCGTGAGGAGAATTACATACCTGATACATCGCCTTTTGGATAACAGGAAGTTTTTTCAATTCCACTTTGTTCAACACATTTTTGTAGCTGCTTTTATACTTTTTATCTCCAATCAAAGAAACAAAATGTGGAGTAGGCAGCTTTCCGGTTGCCATAAGCGCTGTTTCTCTGGCAATCTGTATAGGCGTTACAAGAAAATCACCCTGCCCGATTGCCATATTTGCCGTTTCGCCTATATTCCATATTTTATGGTATTTTCGTAGCTTCCATTCACGGGAGGGAACAACACCTATAAATTCATTGGGCAAATCTATACCTGTTTTTTTACCAAAACCATAGCGTTTTAAGCCGGCACTCATTTTTTTATTGCCCAGTACCAGGCTTCCTTTATAGAAAAAATCATCACAACTCTCCCGTATTGCTTTTGTGATGTTGGTGTGTCTGTGCCCTTTTTTCTTCCAGCATCTAAACGTTCTTCCGCCTAACTTCAGGTTTGAGCGGCAGTCAACACTCCAGTATTCATTCAAGTCCGTAGTGATATATAAAAGCCCCAAAAGAGGTTTAATGGTCGAACCTGGCGGATACAAACCGTGTGTCATTTTATTTGTAAAAGGGTGATCAAGACTTGATGAGAGTTCATCATACATTTTATAGGACATTCCGGAAACAAAAATATTTAAGTCATAATTTGGATAACTGCCCGCAGCTAAAATGGAACCGTCAACATTCATAACAATTACAGCACCTACCTTGCCTTCAAAAAGCTTTGAGATGTACTTTTGCAACTCCATATCAAGCGTAAGTTTCAGTTTTCTCTCCTCATCAGGACTTTTATAACTTAACTCCTCCACTTCCCGATTGTTGGCATTGACTTTTATCTCTTTTACTCCAGGTGTACCCTGCAGGTAAGAATTATAGTATTTTTCAAGACCTGTTTTTCCGGTATAGCCTATGAGATCAAGCAGAGGGTCTTTGTCAATATCTTTTTGGTTTGCACGAGAAACATAGCCTATCATATGTGCAGCAATATTTTTATACGGATAGTATCTTTTGGGTGCTGGAAGAATTTTAATGTTTTTTCGCAGGTTCAGCATAGAATATACCGGCATCATTTTTTCATATGGTATGAAATGGACAACATCTATGAAGTTGTGGTTATAGTATGAGTCTTTTTTTCTGTAGTTTTTAATAATTTTTTCTTTGTCTAAATCAGGCAGTGCTTTCTTTAAAAAAGAAACGGTGTCATTAAATTCGTTTTTATGTTTTTTCAAGAGCAAATGAGGTGCAATTTGGATTTTAAATCCAAGTTTGTTAATAGCTACAGGTCGATTGTATCTGTCTACTATCTCACCTCTGACAGGTGCTATCTGCTCATGTTTGATGGTGTTTTGCAATGAAAGCCTGCTGTAGTAACTGTTTGATTCAACGGCCAGATAGAAAACGCGCACTATAAGTGCCAGCCAGATTGATACAAACACAAAAATAATAAATTTTATTTTCATAAGAGACCTATTAAAAAGAATTCAATTACTATATAGTAAATTATATAGTAATTTATATTTGGCTGCGGCAATAAAAAAATATTTGACAACAGTGTCAGAAAAAGAAAATAACCAAGATAGACAAGGATGGCTGTCAGTGCTCGAATACAAACTGAACAGTTGGAATTTTTGGTGATTTGAGGCATAATAAATTTATACAATACATAAAAATAGACAACTGCACTCAAAAGCATATATCCGTAGTTGGCTTCAAAAACAACAAGACACAGCACAACAACAAAAACAGAGAGTGTGTCGTCATTGTCAAGTGCACGGGCAAAAAGTACATACAGAAGTGTCAGCATTGGCGGCAAAAACGGATAAATAGTGCCCAGACTGTCATACAGTACAAAAAGCACTATATAAAAGAGTGAGATTACAGGTTTTTGATGAGAGATACTTCGTTGCATATCGGAAAGTGTTTACATTTAATACAATCGGCCCAAATTTTATGTTCGGGAAGGGACTCTTTTGGAATTTCCACAAATCCCAGTCTTTCAAAAAAAGATTGCTTGTAGGTGAGACTCAGTACTTTTTGAAGACCGAGTGCTCTGCCCTCATCAACAGCGCATTCAACCAGGTTTTCTCCTATTTTCTGTCCCCGAAACCCCTCTTTTACAACCAAAGAGCGTATTTCGCCAAGATATCTTGTGTGGATGTGGAGTGCCGCAAAACCGACAAGTTCATCAGCTATAAAAGCCAAAGTATACGAACGGATATTTGTTGCGATTTCATCCTCGCTTCTTTCTAAAATGATACCGCTCTGCACTTCAGGCTGTACCAGATCTCTCATTTTTTCAATATCTGAGAGTTTCGCCTTGATGTAGTCAACCTTCATCTGTCTTCTCTTGCAGTATTCCATAAATGACTTGAACAATTTTATTGATTCCTCTTTTTTTCGCACTTGAAACCATTAAAGCATTTGGAAACTCTTTTCGAAGTGCACTTTGCTCTTTTTGATTTAATTTGTCAATTTTTGTAAATATTTGCAGTATATATTGGTTTTCTCTTGCCGTGCTAAAAAGAAAATCACTCACTGCCGTATCTATTTCCAAATGGGGATGTCTGCAATCTATAAGGTGTATAAAAATCTTTATCTCTTCCCTGTTGGCTATATAGTCTGTCAGATTTTTTTCCCAATCATGCTTGAGAGATTTTGCTACTTTTGCGTAGCCAAAACCAGGCAGGTCTACAAACTTTGCCACAAGTTTTTCAGAAGATTCTCTGTTTAAAAAAGTAACATCAAAATAATTTATAAGCTTTGTTTTTCCGGGAGTTGAAGAGACTTTAGCCAACCCTTTGTGATTTGTCAAAGCGTTGAGCAGTGAACTTTTTCCAACATTTGAGCGTGCCATAAAAACTACTTCGTTCTGTTCTTCGGATTCCGGAGCTGCATTGACATTCGGAGCCGATGTTATAAACTTTGCCTCAACAATGTCTATCATTTTTTTTCCTTTTCGTCTTTTATATCAAATATCATAATGACAGGCTCTTTTGCAACACCTTTGGCATAGGCTTTCCCGCTTATCGCCTGCAAAATAACTTCATCACCGAAAATCTCTTTTTTCTCGTTGAGTTGTTGCAGATGTACATTTCCAAAAAAGTGATACTCTTTTTTTAAAGGCAGGTAAACGACTTTTTGTGCAACACCTCTGTAGTTTGCTCCCTCTACTGTTTTTATTACAAAAGAAGCATTTCCGACAGCTACAAATTTTGTGGGCTTGTTATTTTTGTCTGTATATACTGTAACCTGGGAGGCGTTAAGTTCATCATTGACTTTTTTAATTCTGACATGTCCGGTAAAAACTGAAATACCTTTTTTCTGGTCGCCTCTGAACTCATCTGCTTTGATTTTAAGCTCTTGTGAAAAGAGTAGAGTCTGTAAAAAAAGTGTTAGTACAAGTAGATATTTCATCTATTTTTCCTCTTTTAATTGATATGTAGCAATAACATTTTTAGAATAAATCTTTTTTGTAATGTTATTGTATTTTATATAGTCGCCGATGACTACATTGTCATTCAGGTAGGCAGTGTATTTTGTATTGCTGACTACATCTGCTGTTTTTTTATTGTAAAGTGCTTCTTGGCTTTTAAATGTCAGTCCGTCTTCTCGCACATAGACAACATGACCGCTCAGCTTGACGATTTCATTTTTATATACACCCAGGTCAGAGACCATATTTGCAATATATTTTTTCGAATTGTCGGTATAGTCCATATCTTTTATCTCATATCTCTCAGCGTATCTTGTTCCGGTGTTTCCAAGTAAAATTGTCGCCAATCCGTGAGTATCAAGTTCATACATCGTAAAATCACTCAATTCAAAGAGTGGCACATCTGTAAAATGGTGTATTTTTACATCCATAGGTTTGAACATGAAAAATATCATCAGCAAAAGCATAATGACAAAGGTTAAAAATATATTGATATTGATTTTTTACTCCTTACACCCAGACAGATAAAAATGCTTCTTTTTGGTCATTTTCTTTCACTAAAATATCTATCATCTCTCTTACCGCACCATTGCCGCCGCTTTTTGAGAGTGTTGTATTGACAAGTTCTTTAATTGCATCATGCCCGTCACTCGGAGTAAAACTTCTCCCGGCAAGACGCAGCATATTATAGTCATTCAGGTCATCGCCGATTACGCCAACCTCATAAAACTCCAGACCGAGTTCAACAATGATTTTTCTTAGAATACTCTCTTTGTCCCGTATACCCTGGTACAAATGCTGCACTCCCAGTTCTTTGGCTCTTTTTTCAACGATAGAGGAGTTTCTTCCTGTTATAATGGCAACCTGATTTCCCGTTTTTATCCAGGTTGTTATGCCAAGTCCGTCTTTTACATTAAAATTTTTGCTTTCAAATCCCTCTGCCGAGTATATAAGTTTACCATCAGTTAAACAACCGTCAACATCCAATACTATCAGTTTAATCATAAAACATCTTTTGTACTTGGTATGCCGACTCTCTCATTCTTTGCCGTTGCCCGTCTGAGTGCAACAGCGACCGCCTTAAATGCCGCTTCTATAATGTGGTGTTTGTTTTTCCCGCGGCACTCTATAATGTGCATGCTTATTCTTGCATTTAAGGCAAAGGCACGAAAAAACTCTTCAACAAGCTCTGTATCAAACTGCCCTACTTTTCCACTGACACTGAGTTCATAGACCAAAAAAGGACGATTGCTCAGATCCAAATCGCAGGAGACACATGCCTCATCCATCACAATGTTTGCACTCCCAAAACGCTCCATATTTTTTACAGGGTAAAGAGTCTGAGCAAGCACAGAGCCTAAAACAATGCCCACATCCTCAACACTGTGATGGTCATCTATATGCGTATCCCCTTTACATGTAACGTCCAAATCAATGAGAGAGTGTTTGGAAAAACTCTCAAGCATATGGTCTAAAAAGCCGACACCTGTATTAATATTACTTTTGCCTGTACCGTTGATATCGAGTGATACTGTTATATCTGTCTCTTTGGTTGTTCTTGTTTTTGTAATCATTTTTAATCCTCTCTCACTATAAATGCACCTTTGAATATGCCGTTTGCCTTGTAGTCTCTTGCTTCTTGTTCACTTTTAAAGCCTTTGAGCCAGACTTTGAACATTCTGCCGTTTGGTGTCTGCATATCTTTGATGACTGTTGTATATCCGTCTGTATTATTATACTTTTCCTGTGTCCTTATTGCGCCGTTTATATTTGAAAAAGAGGCAATCTGCAATGCAAAACTGCTTAATTCCACACTCTTAGGTGATTTTTTCAACTGTTTTTTATTTGGTATCTTGTTTTTGCCTTTTCCTGCAAAACCAAGCACTTCAAGTGTTACAGGAGCAGTTCCCGTGCCTATCATGTCGATTTTTGAGGCTGCCGCTTTTGAGAGGTCTATGATTCTTGTCGAGACAAAAGGCCCCCTGTCATTGATGCGAACCACCGTACTTTTTCCGTTTCTTCTGTTGGTCACTCTTACAATGGTATTCATCGGCAGTGTTTTATGTGCAGCTGTCATATCCCACATATTGTATCTTTCACCGTTAGATGTAAACTTTCCGTGAAAATTCGGTCCGTACCAGCTTGCATTGCCTCGGAATCTGTCTCCGACACTTACGACAGTCGGATAGTACCGTTTTCCGTGTACCACATAAGGACGCATCGTCGGATGTGAATATTTTTTCTGACTGTATGCAGGGCTTGAGTATTTATGATGTATGTAGCTGCTTGGTCCTCTTGTGCTGCATCCGCTTGTAAACAGAGTAATACCAAGCACCGATAAAAAAAGTATTTTATTCATACAGCTTCAACCTTTCGCCGACCCGAATCAAAGATCCTTTGATGTTGTTTTGTGCCCGTATGTTTTTAATGCTGATTTTATGGGCTCTTGCGATGGAGCCTAAAGAATCACCTTTTTTTACCATATAATAATGCGTACTTTTAAATTTTTTGTGTTTAGTGTTTTTGGCTATGGGAATGACAAGCTTTTGTTTGATTCGTAAACGGTTTGTGCGCAGTTTGTTGAAATCTTTAATCACCTTGTACGAAACACCGTATTTTTTGCCAATACGGGAAAGATTTTCTCCCCGTCTGACTACATGTATCTTGTAGATATTCTGTATGGGTTCCTGAAAATACTTTTGCTTGTATTCTGCGAGTTTGATATATGGTATATATACATCGTATCCATCTGCATATGGCGGAACAAAATCATATTTTAAATGTCTATTGAGCTTTTTCAAATCTTTTAAGGGAATATGAATAAGTTTTGAGAGTCGTGCCAAGGACTCTCCGCGGGGCAGTTTCACGGTTGCAATCGAGTAGGCATTTGCACGATTTAAAAGGTACTCATACTCACTGTGCAGCATATACTGCTCGTCACTGCCTATCAGGGCAAGGGCAACAATTTTGCGGATATAGTAGCGGCTCTCTCTCGGGATATAGTGTTTTTTAGGATTGAGTAAAACAGAAAGTTTGTCTGTTTTTGCCTTTCTGATTGCCTTGCTTAACGCACCGCCGCCACAGTTATAGGCAATGGCAGCCAAATACCATTTTCCAAACCGCTTATGCAGTGCTGAAAGGTATTTTGCCGCCGCTTCGGTTGATTTGATCAAATCGCGTCTCTCATCTACATACTCGTCAATTTTCAGATGAAAAAGTTTGCCTGTTGCGGGCATAAACTGCCACAGCCCGGCTGCTCGTTTATTAGAATAGGCCTTTGTGTGAAAATTTGATTCAGCCATGGCAAGATAGAGAAACTCCTGAGGAACATTGTATTTTGAGAGTGTACTCTTAATGGCAGGAATAAACAGATAGGCATCTTCCATCGCCTTGAAAAAATGTTTGTCTCTTGACAATGTTTTTGCTTTCATTCTGTTCATTACAGGATCATACAAAAATGACGGTTCTATATCAAATGAGTCCAACAATGCCAGTTCTTTGTTGTAGTTTGATTCATACGTCAAATTCGCCAAAAGAAGAAACGGGAAACACAGGGTTAATATATATTTAATCATAGACAACTTTTTAATTTTAATTTATGCTATTTTAGCCAAAATTCTATTAAAAAAAGTTGTAACCACAATGATATTAAGAAATATGAAAGAGTTTCAGGGCATTTTCTGTGGTCAAATTTTCTATTTCCTCTCTTGGAATCTCTAAGATTTCTGACATTTTCTGTGCCACAAGAGTCGTATAAAGCGGTTCGTTTCTCTCTCCTCTGTGCGGTGTAGGCGTCAGATACGGACCGTCTGTTTCTATAAGGAGTTTCTCTTTTGGTATACGTGGTAAAATATTGACGAGCTTTTTGGCATTTTTAAAAGTCAAAACACCGCCTATGCCAAAGTAGAAGTTTTCATTTGCCAAACTTAAAAGCTCATCGTCGGCATTGAAACAGTGCAGCACACCACCCACTTCACCTGCATTATGCTCCAGCAGCAGCATTTTTGCATCATGCGAAGCGTTGCGGATATGGACTATCAAAGGCTTTTTGTGTTTTTTGGCAAACTCTATCTGCGCTGCAAAAACCTTTGCCTGCGCCTCTTTTTCCTGTGCTTTTTCTGCATCACTGCCTTCAAGACGAAAGTAATCCAGCCCGCATTCACCGATTGCCACACATTTTTTATGTTCCACGTACTTTTCAAAGCAGGACATATCAAAACCCTCGATATCATACGGATGCACACCTATGGCAAAATAGACATCTTCATAGCGTTCCGCAATGCTGATAGCTTTTTCCAAAGTACTTACATCCGCTCCGGGAATGATAAAACGCTTCACCCCACCCTCTCTGGCACGTTCCAACACCGCATCCAAATCTTCATCATACCGGTCATCATCCAAATGTATATGTGTGTCAATTATCATTTTTCTTTTCTCTTCTCTTCTTTACATGTAATATGTTTCGTATCATTAAAAATATAAAAAACACAGAAACCAAAACAGAACCGCCTGCGAGGAGTGTATTGCCTGCATTGTAAAAACTGTATGCCAAAAACAGTCCTACAATTGAGATTACGAAACACATTTATTGGCTTCCAGCAGCTCTTTTGCAAACTTTTTGGCTTCACTCGAAACAGTCTCTCCACTGATGATTCTGGCTATTTCATCGACTCGTTCGTTCATGTTCAGCTCTTTTGTTTTTGATATTTTACCATCTTTATAGACCAAAAAGTGCTGATTTCCCATAGAAGTAAGCTGCGGCTGATGGGAAATCACAAATATCTGAAAATGTTCAGAGAGCTGTTTGAGAACTTTTGCCACGCTCATAGACTCCTCACCGCTTAGATTCGCATCTATTTCATCCAGCATCAACACCCCGCCGTTGTTGCTCATAAACTCTGACTTTAAAGCCAAAACTGCCAGACGGAGCCTGTTAAACTCACCCGTACTTATTTTGGAAAGTTCCGTGTCATTGAGTTCAATCTCCAGCTTGTCCTGTCCGTAAAGGCTGTATGGTGTTGTGCGCATGTGGATCTTTGCATCTCTTAAATACAAATTATGCAAGTAGCGATTTAAGTCTTTGACAAAACCCGGCAAAGCTTTTTCACGGCAGGAACTCAATGCATCGGCAAGCTCTTTAACTTCTGCAGAGAGCTTTTCATACCTTGTATGCAAATCGTTTTTTGCACTTTCAATATTTTCATATTTTACAAGTTCAAGCTCTTTTTGCTTTTTATACTCCAGTGCTTCTTCTATGCTTCCGTACCTGCGTTTGAGTCCGCTTAAGGCCTCTATACGGTTAAGCACCTCCTCCACGTCAACATCATCCAATGCGCTAAAACGCTCCTGCGAACTCTCCAAGATACTTCGCAACTCATTCATGGCATCATCAAAAAAACTGCTCGATTCATCCAAAGCATCCAGGGCAGATGAAACCAAATGCTCGTAATTGAAAATCTCATTTGCCGACTCTATACTGCCTAAAACTTTCTCTTTTTTTGAAAGCGCTTTTTTAATTTGCAACAGTTCTTCATCTTCGCCTATAACAGGGTTTATGTCTTCTATTTTTTTTATCTCATACGCTGCAAACTCTTTTAACTCAACAATTTTTCTCTCTTCTTCTTCTATTACATGTAATGCTTTTTTTACTTCTTGATATTCTAAAAAGCTTTTTTTATAGGACTCTTTTATCTTCGCAATTTTTTGGGATTTGCTCTCTGCCCTTTTATCTAAAATGTCAAGCAGGTTTTCATTTTCAAAATCGCTGAAGTCTTTTAAACTCAAATGACGGAGATACTGAGATGCAACCCGACTGATAGCTTTGCGAGAAAGGCTTTGGTTGTTAATAAAGTAACGTGATTTTTCTTTTTTGATGTGTTTAAACACGTTGATATCATCATTTTCAATGCCGCACTCCTCTTCGTCAATCGTCCAGGTAACACTTGCTTCACAAACAGAAGCATCACAAGACGCACCTCCGAGCGATGAAAGTATAGACTCCATAAGTATAGACTTCCCGCTCCCGCTGGGACCGGTAAACACAACCAGACCCGATTGCAAATTAAGCTCCGCTTCTTTAAAACTCAAATAATCTTTCAAGTAAAATCTTTCTATCATTCTTTTGCCTTTTTAAAAGTCCAAAGGACTTATGAGTTTTGCTTTGTTCATCTCAGAAACTACATGTCTGGCACTAAATGCCGATACCACCGTCGCTAAAGCGAAAGTGTGGTGTAACCACTTAAGTGTCTCAACTGATTTATGCCCAAGTAATTCTTGAATACTTCTTAAATCTATGCCTGCTTGCAGTAAATGAGTCGCATAACTATGTCGAAATATATGTGAAGTCACACGTTTATTTATGTTTGCTTTTTGTGCTGCTGCTTTTATATTTCTGCCTAATGTTTTTGGATGAATATGGTGCCTTCTAATCGTATCACTCCGAGGGTCTTTTGAGACTTTAGTCATAGGGAAAATATATTGCCACTTTGTTTCAAACTTTGCTTTTGGAGATTTTCTTTCATAAGCATGAGGCATATATACAGAGCCGTATCCATCCTTTATATCTTTAGCATGTATGCCTTTAACATAGTCAATTTGTGCAAAAAGTCTTTGCTTTATTACTTGAGGAAGAGGAACTGTTCTATCTTTTAAACTTTTAGAATCCCATATATAAAGTTTATCAAATCCAAAATCTATATCCTTAATCCTTATATTTAACACTTCGCTCATTCGTAAGCCACAGCCATACATAAGATATACTATAAGTTGATATATCCCTGTCAGATTTTCTAAAATTTTCTGTACTTCATCTTTGGTTAAAACAACTGGTATATGTTTTCTTTCTTGTGCTCGTAAAGCCTGAATATTTTCATTTGACAAGTCTATATCTAAAACTTGAGTATATAAAAATAAAAGTGCAGAAAAAGCTTGATTCTGTGTAGCAGGACTTACTTTTCTCTTAACTGCCAAGTAAGTTAAAAATTCTTCTATCTCACTCTTGCCCATTTCAACGGGATGCTTTTTTTTATGAAAAAATATATACTGTTTTATCCAGCCAGTATAAGACTGCTCTGTTTTAATACTGTAATGCTTAAATCTAATTTTTTCACGAACCAAATCAAGTAGTTTTTTCTTCATTTGCATAATAACTCCTTATAGAACTAGACAGACATTATGTCCTTTCTCTACAGTTTATCTTTATTAGAAAGACATTTTGTCCAACTATTAGACTATTTTTCAGTAAAAGGTACATTTAGAATTTTTACAATAGTAGCTCTTTTTTTGTTTTAAACTAATTTTTATTGCAAACTGTCATATTTTTAAAAATAGAAAGACAATTATCACGTCTCACTATTTTTGTTTTTTAAGGTTTATGTGTATATAATGTCTCCTATTAAATAGAACACAGAGGGGAAAATAGAGTGCAATTACCAATCAGAGATACAAAGCATGTAACAGAAACCAGTTCTTATAAAATATTTTCTAGAAATATACCTGACCATTGGATTATTAGAGAAGTTAGTGAACGAGACTATGGTATAGATTGTTATATAGAATTGGTAAACAATCAAAATCAAGTTACAGGTGAGCTAATTTCAATTCAACTAAAAGGTAAACAAAAAATAAAATGGACAAAGAATGACTATTTTACTTTCGCAGGAATAAATATATCAACAACAAATTACTGGATGAAGTTTCCAACTCCAGTCTTTATATGTCTTGTTGATTTAGAAACTGAAGAAGTTTTTTATTCATCAGTTAAAGAATCAGTTAGAAAAAACTTCTATTTATATATTGAACAAAATACATTTTCATATAAGATTTACAAGAAAGATAAACTTGAAATTGCAAGTTTAAAAAGTTTTTTATTTTCCTATTTTTCCGATAAGAATTGGAAAAACCTAGGAATAAATATCAATACCTTCTTATCAAATTATGCCCGTTATACGAATTTCATTGAAGAAAATATTGGTAGGGACTGTTTTATGGGAGTCGATATTGATAGAGTGCTATATCTTAAAGTATTCTATGAAAATATACATTTTTTATGTTTACATTTTCAAATTGAGTGGAAATTAAAGTCAATTAGTGATTATTTTTTAGAAAGCCAGAAAGCTTTTGGAGATGCTTATGATATTCATGAACATTACATCGACGAAATAGTGACAAAATTAGGTGAACTACTTCCAGCCGTTTCACTAAAAATTAGAGAGCATTTAACTAATATTGAATCTGAGTATTGGCATGTTAAAGACATACAGCTCTATAATCTTGCAATAAATATTGGTGATGATGGGAGCGTCCCTTCATTCATCTAAATAAAGGTTCTAAGAAAACAGAACACTAAACGTGTTCCCCACCGTTAGAAAAGAGGAAATATGCACGAAGAAACAAAAAACACTGGTTATAGAAAAGATATTGTATTACTTATAGTAGGTACATTATTAACTGCTATTATTGGATCAATTGGCTACATATCTAAAATTGAATATTTCGATAAAAAAAACAAAACCGAGTTATATATTATTGAAAAACATAAAGAATTATTTGATGAAGGTACAGGTGTTATTAAAAATACGAAAAAAACATACAAAAAATTAATTCATTTACTTAAGAAAAATTATGGGCTAACACCACAAGAGTACGAAAAAATTTATAAAGATTTTTGGGATGCGAAGCTAAAAATCATTGAATACCGAAATAAATTAGAAAAATTCTCTTTCGATGATATTATTTATTCTATAGACAACATCATGAATGTAGTAGATAATGATCTAGCTCTAATTGGACTACATTTTAAACAAAGTGAGATGATTAGAGATGAAATAGGCAGAATTCTATATAATGCAAATCCTAAGAAGATTCCAGAAGCTACAGATAATTTGATGAAAAATATTGAAATAAAAAATAATAAAGAATTAACGGACTTTATAAATTTTGAAAATATGCTTTACTTCAAATTATCATTTTACAGTTTACCTCTCGTAGAAGCTTTGGAGAGAAATTTTGATTATCAATTTAGAAAAAGATTAAATTTAGGAATAACTAATACTCTAACTAAGAAATTAAATGAAATTCCAAAACTTGTTGAAAGATGGAAGCTATATAAATATAATGATAAAAACTATCCATTTGTAATAGCTAGTTTCCGTACTTATGCAGCACCAGACTTAAATATGGAAGGTGACTTACTTAAAAATAAAGATGATTTTGAAAAGGCCAATATATTACTAAAATTTATTATAAGTGCATCAATCACTACTTATAACTTGGATAAAAATATAACAAAATAAAAAAAATTCTAACAAAACAGAGTAGCCAATAAATTACCTAGCGGCAATTTATTGGCTATCTTCAACCGTTATGTGTCTATCGTAAGCACCTTGCTTAGAGTAAGTTTGTTTCAAAGAAAAACGAACTTCAAAGAGAGAGTTTACAAGCTAAACACAGAGAAGAAAAAGAAAAGCCTTTTCAGTAAACGCCATTGCGTTTAAAAGAAGTAAAAACTACATCGAAAGTTCAATATTTCAAATGTAGCTATGCTAAAAAGCTTAGCAGTTTAACAGACTCTCGTAGCTAGTGAAAAGACATCAAGAACACGACGACATAACAAAACGTAGGGTTGAACACCCGCTAGTCGTTATACTCCAAATTCAAATATGCTATAATACAAACAAAAAAGGAAAGTACATGGTAGCTGTAAAACAAGAAGCACAAGAGATGATTCAAAATCTTCCTGATAACTGTACTTATGAAGATATCCAATATCACCTTTATGTTGTAGAAAAAATTAAAAATGGTATTAGTCGTGCTGAAAATGGTGAAGTTTCATCGCATCAAGATGCAAAACAAAGAATGGATAAATGGCTTTCACACTAGAGTGGTCAGAAGAAGCTCTTGAGGATATTGAGTCAATTGCAACTTACATAGAAAAAGATTCCCCAACCTATGCTAAATCTGTAGTTTCAAAGTTTTTTGAAAAAGCAGAGATATTACAAGGATTTTCAGAACTAGGGCGAAAAGTTCTTGAATTTAATGACACAAAAATTTGAGAAATTTTTGTTTATAGTTATAGACTTATCTATAAATTGAATGAAGATAGTATTTTGTTTATGGCAGTAGTTCATGGAAAAAGACTTCTTGAAAATCATCAACAAAGTATAACAAAACAGAGTAGCCAATAAATACCTAGCGGAAATTTATCGGCTATCTTCGACCGTTATGTGTCTATCGTAAGCACCTTGCTTAGAGTGAGTTTGTTTCAAAGAAAAACAAACTTCAAAGAGAGAGTTCACAAGCTTAAACGGAGAGAAGAAAGAGTAAAGTCTTCTCAGTAAACGCCAAGAAATTCACTAAACACAGTAAGTGAAAAACCCTTAAAAACTCAACTAACTCCCGTTGAAACTTTAAGGACATCAAAAACACGACGACATAACAAAACATAGTAAAAAAATATGTGATGTGGCTACACTTGAGTTTGTAAAACGAAAAGAGAATATTATTCTACTTGGGCAATCTGGTGTCGGAAAAACACATCTTGCTATTGCACTGGCATATGCAGCAGTACAAAAACGCATCAAAGCAAGGTTTATTACGGCAAGTGATCTGATTATTCAGATGAGTCATGCAAAAAAAGAGAAACGGTATGACTCTTTTATCAAGCAGGCTGTAATGGCTCCATCACTACTTGTAATTGATGAGATAGGTTATTTCCCTATGAGTAAAGAAGATGCACATCATTTCTTTCAGGTTATCTCAAAACGCTACGAAAGAGGCTCTACCATTGTTGCTTCTAATCTTGTTTTTAGTCAGTGGAGTGGAATATTTGCTAATGATAAAGTTGTCACAACTGCCATACTTGACAGGCTATTACATCATTCTCATGTGATCAATATACTTGGCGATTCCTATAGACTTAAAGAAAAAAAGGAGGAGGGATTAGTAGATTCAGATTTATATAAGTTTCAGTCTAAAAAATCAATGAAACATTCATAGTAGATAGAGTTGCTTTAAGGTTACAATTCGTAATATTTCTTACGAAAAACTGCTGAATTTAACTCCGCCGTTGACATATGAATTACTAAGTTATGCTACAAATTTTATGGCAAAAAGTAAAATGATAGAAGTATATATCAAATAATGCTAAAATACTCAATTAGATTATTTTTCTATCTTGTCTAATTTATAAGGAAAGTGGTAAATGAAAAAGTTAAATGAATTATCATTAAAACAAAGAGAAGAACTTTTTAGACAACTTCGTATCTCTATCACTCATCACTCAAATGCGATGGAAGGAACAACCCTTTCATTTGGTGAAACAAAAGAGTTACTTGAACATGGGAACACGGCAGGAGATAAACCTCTACATGAACAGCTTGTAATATTAGGTTTTGCTAAAGCCTATGATGTAATAGTTCGTGAAGCTACTAACAAAGAAAATATTATTGACAGTAGTTTTATAAAAGATATACATGCAATTATGTTTGAAGATGCTCTACATGTAGCACCTCAATTTATTTCTAAACCTATTGGAGCATACAGATTAGATGAAAGATATATAAAAGGTGTAGATATAAAACTATCAGCACCTAATAAAATATCAAATGATATTGAAAATTTACTTTATAGATTTAATAGTAATAATATGAGTTTAGAAGATATTGCAGAGTTTCATATTTTATTTGAAAGAGTGCATCCATTTGCCGATGGTAATGGAAGAGTTGGAAGGTTAATTATGGCTTTTCAAGCTATACAAAATAATATAGTTCCTCCACTTATTGAAAATGAACATAGAAGTGAATACTTAAAAGCCATTAATGATAAAGATAAGCTTTTTAAGTTTATTGATGAAAGTATTCAAAACAGTATGGATTTACTAGACTAAAAAGTACAACAAAACCTAGGAGAGAAATATTTGACCCTAGCGGCTCAAATATTTCTCAAGTCAGTCGTTAGCATCCTCAAAAATTTCATCTTACATAATTTAAGTTCTAAAAACGGGAACTATGTTACAATCCATCTATGAGAATAATTTCAAAGAAAAAACTAAAAGATTTTTATGAACAGTCAAAATATGCAGATTCTAAGAGTTCTTTAGAAGCTTGGCATAAAGAAGTTCTAAAACTTGATTGGAATAATCCAAATGAAGTAAAAGAGATGTATCGAAGTGCTAGTATTATTGAAAATGAAAAAGTTGTTTTCAATATTGCTGGAAATAAGTATAGATTGATAGTTTCAATAAACTATTATGCAAAAATTGTTTTTGTAAAATTTATTGGAACACATAAACAATACGATAAAGTTAAAATGGAGGATTTATAAGATGAATATTAAACCAATCAAAAATGAGCAAAACTATAATGAAGCACTGCAAAGAATTGAAAATTTAATGAGTGCCAAACCAAATACACCAGAGATGGATGAACTAGAAGTCTTAACAACTTTAGTAGAGGCTTATGAAGAAAAACACTATAAAATTGAAGCACCTGACCCAATAGAAGCTATTAAGTTTAGAATGGAGCAAGAAGGCTTAAAGCAAAAAGACTTAGTTTCTATTGTTGGAAGTAAATCTAGAGTATCTGAAATTTTAAATAAAAAAAGAAAACTCACTATTGAGATGATAAGAAATTTACATAAGCAGTTGCACATACCAGTAGAAAGTCTTTTTTTAGACTACAAGACTAACTGTGCTTAAATGCTAACAAAACAAAGCTGAGCCCTAAACGTGCCACTCAGCTTCGCCGTTAACTCTCCACAAAAACTTTCAAGACTTGACAAATATGGTATAATTAAAGTATACTTTTTATACTTAAAATACAAAAAAAGGATTTATGTGAAATTTGAGTATGATGATACGAAAAGTCAAATCAATAAAGAGAAACATGGCATAGATTTTGTAGAAGCTCAAAAGCTTTGGCAAGATGAGGATGCACTTGTTGTTCCTGCTAACATTGTTGATAATGAAATTCGCTATGCACTCATCTCAAAAATACTCACAAAATGTTTTGTTGTAATATTTACTATAAGAGAAGACACAAATAGAATTATTAGTGTTCGAAGATGTAGGAAAAATGAGGAGAAGAATTATGAAAACAATAACTGCTAAAGAGTTTGATGAGAAGTTTGATAATGGTGAAGACATAAGTGAATATCTTGATTTTTCACAAGCTACCAGACCTAATGCTCTTAAAACAGATACAAAAAAAGTTAATGTAGATTTCCCACAATGGGTTATAGACTCTTTAGACAAAGAAGCAAAAAAGATAGGTGTAACTAGACAGTCTATCATTAAAGTTTGGATTGCTGAAAGGCTCAAAGAAGAAACTGCACATTTGCAAGTAAGTTAACAAAACAGAGTAGCCAATAAATTCCCTAACGGAAACTCATTGGCTATCTTCAACCATTAGTATAGCACTTGCATATTAAGTCTTAATTTGGTACAATAAAAAGACTGAAGGAGATTTTATGCAAATTGTTGAAGATATAAAACCTATTACATATTTAAAAAGTAGAGCGGCTGACGTTCTCAAACATATTAACGAAACACACCGACCAATGATTATTACTCAAAATGGCGAAGCGAAAGCTGTAATTTGCGATCCAAAAAGTTATGAAGATATGCGAAATGCCATCTCAATACTTAAACTTCTTTCATTTGCTGAGGAAGATATAAAAGAGGGAAATCTTCACTCAGAAGAAGATGTGTTTAAATCTGTTGAGGAACTTCTTAATAGATGAATAAAACATATAAAGTTCAATGGACTTCAAATGCGAAAGAAGACCTCTTAAATATTGTTGAATATATGAAGGAAATTTATCAAAAAATAAAAACTAAAGCTAACTCTAGTAACTTTTTTCCATTAAGAGGCAGAGTTGTACCTGAACTTCAAAAAGAAGGCATTACAATGTATCGAGAACTTATTGCTTCCCCTTGGCGGATTATGTATAAAGTTGATAGTGATACTATTTATATAATGGCTGTTTTTGATTCACGGCAAAATGTAGAAGAGTTACTACTACAAAAACTGATAAGAAGTTCAATACTAACAAAAAAGAATAGCCAATAAATTACCTGGCAGAAATTTATCGGCTATATTCGACCATTACAGAAAAACCAACATTATACCTATTTATAGAGAGCTGATTGTGCAGCATTGGAGGATTATGTATAAAATTGAAAATGACACTGTTTATGTTATGGCTATTGTTGATTCAAGACAAAATGTTGAAGAGTTGTTGTTACAAACATGATTAGCTGTCAACAATACGACTATATTGAAATAGCATGTATGTACCACTACCCTGTTAAATTAACCATGAAATCAGGTTCTGTTTTTGAAGGAAAAGCACTTGATACAGCCCGTAACGAAAATCATCAGGAATGTATCAAAATAAAAACCGAAAATCATGAAGTATTGGTTGTACTTGATGAAATCAACACACTTGAAACTGCCATAAAAAATCCATATTTTAAGATTATTTCCTTCGTTTAAAACTTAAGTGTTTCTTATTTAAGTTTTAATATAATCAAAACAAAAAGATATGATAAAAGAAGGCAAATTGTGGAAATTATTAAAATAGTATGTTCAGAGTGCAACACTCTTAACAGTAGCAAAGGTGAATCCAAAGAAGAAACCGTTATCTGTAAACAATGCCACTCAGAACTCGACAATCCTTTTGTTGTTGAAGTAGATGATGAAAACTGCATGCTGCATATCAAAGAAAACAGTATTGCGGTATTGGTTGATTTTTATTCTACTGCCTGTGGTCCGTGTATGGCAATGTATGAAGACTATGAAGATGCGGCACTTGGTTTTGGATCGACAGTAAGGTTTTTAAAAATAAATGCCGACAAACATCAAAAAGCAGCAAAAGAGTATGGAGTGGGTGCGCTTCCAACCATTATTGCCTTCAAAGAAGGAGAAGAAGTCGGCCGTATCAGCCAACAGCTCTCTCAGGTTGAGCTTAGTCTTTGGGCACAAGACCTAGAAACATTATACCTGTGAGCTTTATGCTTATGTATTAATTTCTCAAGATAAAGAAGTGCCGGATGTCATTTTAGAGTGTGTCAGTAAACTTGTAAAGGAGCTTAAAAGTCTCGATACTGCCACTTTTGAAAGAATAGTAAACAATCCTTTCTCTCAAGAAGCAAGAGACTTGGCCCAATGGTGGGAAATGTATCAGACCTATATTCCCGTTAGCTAAAAAATTATAAGTGTTTTTAATTTTAAGTGCAATCAAAAAGTACAAAGGTACACTGTCAATTTTAAAAAGGATACAAATTGACAGCAAATAAAAAATATGAAGTCATTACATATGAAGAAAATATAGTTTTTAATTTTACGCTTCCAGAAGATGGAAAAGAAAACCAGTTAAGCAAAGAAGTTATTTTAGTCTGGGATGATGTTTTAGAAAAGTTTTTAGAGACATTTACACAGGAAAAATCTTATACCATTCACTCATTTAAGAATGTAAGAGAAAAAAACAGGTTTATCGAAAATATTGAAAAGGTAACCGAAGAAATTATAGACCAGATAGATGAAGATATAAGCCAAAAGATGAAATTTGGATTTGACTACACTTCTCCAACCTACGAAGATTAAAAACAGCCGGTTGATGCCGCTGTTTTAAAGTATTAAGAATTAGCTGATTGAAAATACTCCGCCATCAGCGTATCCATTGTTTTAACATGATCAAGCATCCATGCTTTTAAATTCCCCTTTATGTAAGCCATAATCGCATTCGTATCTCTTTTTTCTTCAAAATACTTAATGATATGCGCAAGCTCGCTTAAATGTCTGTCATGTTCTGCTTTATGTGAGTTATATGATGGAAATTTTGTTTCCTGCATCATACTTTCTTCTTCTGAAAAATGTATGGAAGTATGTGCAAGAAGCTCCTTGAGCGTTGCAAGCGTTGATTCTATATCGTTGCTGCCTGCAGCTGTCTCAAGTTTGTTTATAAGAAGACTTTCCTCCAGGTGTGTGTCATTCATGCTCGGTACTGCTACCATCGAAAGTTCTTCTTGTGCAATCAATTTTTTTCCTTTTGTATGCTAAACTGCATATACTCTGATATTGTCGGTTTCGAGTTGACCGTTTAAAATTCTCTGAATGGAAGTCAGTGTTCCTCCTGAACTTGCACAAGATCCGCAGGCCCCGACATATGAGATATAAATATCAGTCAGACCGTTTGTCTCTTTAAGATCTATAAAATCCAGATCCCCGCCATCTGCATGTAAGAATTCTCTGATTTTTTCATCTATAATTTTATCTACAGCATTAATCTTTTGGATGACACTCATGTTGTCAAAGTCCACTTTTTCCGTTGTTGTTTCGCTCATTATTGTCTCCTTTTTGTGATTATAATACCATTGGATACTTAATAAAAAATAAAAAAAATCAGTTGGTTTTTTTCCCGTTTATCATATGGGTTACGGAAACTTTATCGTTCACAGACTTGATTATAACTTCTGCAAAGTCACCCATTTCATACTTTCTCAGTGTAATTGTTCGCGTCATTTCACCTGCAGTGTCCTTGACAACTTTAAATCCCTCTTCTTTAAAGTGAAGAATACACTCATCAGCATTTGAATAGGCGGAAGATTCTTTTTTTTCTTCATTGTATGGCTTCACCCTGATTTTATCACCACTTTCATCATATGAGATTTTCAATCCTACAGAGGGTATGTTACTTTTCTCTACCCATTGGGTAGTGTCAAACTCTTTTGTCTCACCGTCAGACAACATAAGCAATCCCTTGCCGTCATTACTGTTAAACTGAAATATCATTCCTGTCATGCTCATTTTTCATCCTTGTGTATTTACTGAATTTTAACCTCTTTAGGCTTAAGACAAGAAAGGGTAAGATTCAACTTATAAAACATACCAAAGGAGAGTACTATGCTCATGGCAAATCTGCAGGATGATATCAGTGATGTCGAACTGAAACAAAGATGGCGGCTCTACTGGATAACTACAATCTTTGAATTTTCAAATCTCAAACTCCAGGAAATGGCATGGGTCTACCCCCAAACAGCCAAATGGCCCGATGATGAAGTATGGTCTTCTTCCTTTGATGAATGCATAAGTGCCTATTTTGACATATTAGCACTCGACGATGCTTACGAAAAAGCTGTCCTGCATGCAAATGTTTCCAAACAAGAGGCTGATCATGCAAAAAAGTTTCATCGACTTGCAGCCTTTTATATGGAACCGGATGAAAATCCTCAGGAGATACTGCAGGATGAAGAATGGCTCCGGGTTGTCAGTGCAGCAAAAGAATTCTGGGAGTATTTGAAAAAGAATGTCACATCACAAAGAGAGACAGACTTGATGAATAACTTAGAAAAAAAGTTTCCGTTTTCTTTTGACTAAGCATTTAAGAGACATATAGCTACAATTCACGAAATCAAAAACCATATTATTATGAAGGTAACAGCAAAAATGATAACACAAGAAGAATTAGAATCGATACAAAGCAGTGACGAGAGTGTTCGCAGAGCACTGGCAAACAACCCGGAGACATCCACAGAAGCACTGGATAAATTAAGTGAAGATGAAAACCAGTTTGTACGCGCAAGAGTTGCTGCACATATCAATACTTCACCTGAAACATTAGACAAACTAAGCAAAGACGAAAGTCCGTTTGTTCGTGAATTTGTTGCAGAACACCCAAATACAAAAGTCGAAACGCTCATAGCCCTAAGCAAAGACAGAGAAGTTGTGTCCTGGGTAGCCGGCAATGCAAACACCCCTGTTGATATTTTGGATACGCTCAGTAATGATGAGGATGTATTTGTCAAAATTTCTATCGCAGTGAACCCAAGCACAACAGCTGAAATCTTAAATAAACTAAGCAAAGACGAAGATGAAAATGTTCGGGCAGCGGTTGCGAAAAATCCGATTGCGCCGCTTGATATACTTGAAAGGTTAAGCAGTGACGAGCATGAGGATGTACGCAAAATTGTTTCTGAACACCCCTCAAGAGCAGATCAAACCGGTATATAAACAAAGAAATTTTAAAAACATATTAAAAAAATAACATAAACAGATATTAACAAGAACATTTTCCTGAAATTTACTATACTACGGCCTGAATTTTACGACAAAAAGGGGAAATAAATGGCGCAAAATAATCCAAAGACAGTAGACCTGGCAATAATAGGTGCAGGTCCTGGAGGAATGGCAGCTGCTATAGAAGCAAAACTGGCCGGTATCGAAAATGTTATGGTTATAGACAAGGCACCGCATCATAATGATATGATTCATAAGTTTTACAAAAAAGGCAAAAGAGTAGATAAAGACTGGATGGGAATCAAGTTTAAATTTACTGGCAATGTTACTTTTGAAGAGTGTTCAAAAGAAGATTATATTCAACAAATGAATGATAAATTAAGTGAAGCCGGCGTATTGGACAAATTTGAATACAACCATGAAATAATTAGAATTGAAAAAGAGGAAGATGGACTTTTTTCAATTGTTTATGCTACAGACGGCATAGCCGAAGCTCTTGAAAATATGAAAGCAAAAAATGTTATTCTTTCTGTTGGTCGCATGGGTAAACCTAACAAACCAAAATACAAATTTCCCAAAGAACTCAAAAGTGTACTTAACTTCAACCTTTCCAAAGTTCAAAACGGTGAACATGTAATGATAGTCGGTGGTGGAGATACCGCCGGTGAGTATGCCTATGGTTTAATTGAAATGGAAGGTATGGAAGACTGTGTTGTAACACTCAATTACAGACAGGCTGAAATAAAAAGAATGAATCCGACCAATACAGAAATGTGTATGAAGTACCTTAACAATGGCAAACTTATCAATAAACTCGGTGTAGATGTTGCAAGTGTTGAACCAGGTATAGAAAGAGCAATCAAAGTAAACTTTACAGATGGAACTACCGGTGAATATGACAGAGCAGTCTATGCACTTGGCGGTACTACTCCAAAAGACATCCTTGTAAATTCAGGTGTTAAAACAGGGGAATGGGATGTTCCGGTGTATGATGAAAAAACTTTTGAGACAAATGTAAAAGGTCTTTATACTATTGGTGATGTTGTTACGGATCAGGGAAGTATTGCACTTGCATTCAATCATGCAAGTGATGCTGTCAAAGACATTGCTTCAAAGTTAAAATAGAGTTTATCTATTTTAACTTCGTTGTTTAAGATTTAGATTTATAAGTTGTGTTTACATTATCAATAAATGATTTTGTAAACATTCCTACGCGAGGCTCATCCTCATAATGATAGGCAGCAAATCCGAAAAAATCTTCTGGCGTAATGTCATACTCTATCATTTTGTTTATTGCACCTGTCATATCATTGCTAAAAAACAGTTCTGCAATCTCTTCACCCTGATTTGCACTGTTTTGAGTGTCAGTCGGCCTGTAGCATTTTTGTTTGAGCATTTGTTCTTCAAGTTCGTCAAGTCTGTCGCCCTCTTCTACAGTGGCTGTACCTGTTTTAAGAATTTGCATAACCAGTTGCTGCATTTCTTCTAATATTTTTGCTTGTTCACTCATCTACTCTTCCTCTTCTTCATCTATATCCAAATTGTCAATAAACTGTTCAGCTAAAATATCTGCTTTTTTGTAAAACCTTTGAGCAATTTCAGGAGTAAACATAGTATCAACAACATTTTTAAAAAGCATCAGCCAGCGTTCAAATGTTTCTCTGTACATCTGCCCCAAAAATGCATGCGGAGGGAAGGGATCACCCTTGTAACCAATTTCTGCATTCATCATCAGTAGCCAAAACCCAATTAATGTATTTAAATGTTCATGCCATTTTCCACTCTTCAAATCACTTCCCAGCGCTTTTGTAAAATAAGGGCTTAAAATATCATCTTTGAGTACATCAGTATAAAACCGATGTACCATCTCTTCTACCTTAGCTCTGTCTACGGTATCATAAAGCATATACTCTCCTAATTTTTAATCATAAAAGTATAGCTAAATTTTATCCCAAATGATAATGATAATCTTTTTGCAGTCTTAAATAAAATAATTAATCTAATTCTTATATTTTCAGTTTGTTTTATTTTACTACCATGCTATCTATTAAAATATAAAAATCGGCTACAGAGCTGATACAAATTACGAGGAGTGTTATTATGGTAGAAGAACAGGTAGAAAAATTAAAAAAAGTGGTGGAACTTGTTGATAAGGTTCAGGTTAATCCTGATGTGACTGTCGACTATTTTATTCCTGGTGTTTTGGTTACAGAAAACGTCAAAGGACATGATGAAGCAAAGGGCCCGTATATTCAATTTACGTATGCTGTAAACGGTACTGATTCACATATACAGATTGTACCTTTAACGCTCAATGACCTTGAAAAAACTCCTGAGGATCTGGCAAACTATATTACGTTTTCTCTAGAAACGTTTATGGCTGAAATGGACTCCCGCCAATTTGGTGCACAGTAAAAACCTCTCTGCGACCCAGTGATTTAAAGCTATTTGAGCCTCTTTTGGCCCATAGCTTTAATTTGCCTTTCTCTTTTACCCACTGCCTTTTATCTTATGTTTAGGCTCAACAACAATTCAGTAATATACACAAATTAAAAAATATTATATCAAAAAAAGATGAGAATATGCCAAATTTAAAAGAGTTAGCCCAAGCAGCTATGGACAAAGAAGAAAAGAACAAACCGAGTTTAGCAGAACTGGCACAGGCAGCAGTAGAAAAACATGAAAAAATCATTGAAGACAACTATGCAAAAAAATTGGCGCAGGCAGACAAAGAACCAGTTGCTCAAGCAGTCAACAATATAGAGCTTGCAAGAACTTTAAAAGAAAAACTTTCAAAAGAACTTTTTGGACAGGAACAGGCTATAAATACTGTTGTCAACAGTATGAAAAATGATATCAGTGAAAATAAAAAAGCCCCGAAAGCTACATACCTCTTTTTGGGTTCTCCTGCAACCGGAAAAACTTTTTTGGCTGAGCTTATGAGTGAACATCTGCCAAAATATAAAATCATGAAGTTTGATATGACACAGTACCATCAACAAAATGGTGGTGAACTCTATGGCTATCCTGCCGGATGGAAAGGCTACGGTGTCGGTCAGCTGACAGGCTTTGTACACAGAAATCCCAAAGCGATTATAGTGCTTGATGCTTTTGAAAAATGTGACAACATAATTCAGAGTAATCTTCTAGGTATATTTGAAGGCGGTCAGTTACGTGACGGCTGTGGATGGGACAAGGTTACAGATGCTCCCTGCAGTGAAGATCCAGACATTATATACAATGAAGAAAACGCCAACTATATGGTTGATTTTACACAGGCAATTTTTATCATTACGACCAGTCTCGGAAAAGAGCTTTATCTTGACAACCGTTTTAAAGACCTTGTAAAACAGGATTATATTCAGGCTGAATCTATGATTCTTGAAGCCATTAGACGTGAAAGAAAAAGGGACAGCAGAAGCGGTGGCTGGCAGGAAGCAATTTTGCCGGAACTGGTTTCCAGGTTTTCGCAGGCGAATATCTGTCTTTTTAACAAACTGAACTACGATGCCTATGCGAATATTGCAAAAAAAGTATTTTTACAATATAAAGACGGATTCAAAGAAAAATACAACATTGAATTTTCAGTTGAAGAGAACTTCGATGATTTTTTAAAAATACAAATACTGAACTTTGCTCCGGAGCTGGATGCAAGACGTATAAAAGACAAAGTCAGCACCACTTTTTTTGACAGAATTACCGCATACATAATGGACTCAGGTATACAAACCGGTGAGTTTGTTAAAATTAAAGTCTCCCTCTCAAAAAGTTCCCTCAATTATCTCAACGAAACAGTCAATCCTCTTATAGAAGATGAAACACTGGTAAAAGAACTTTTCAGAAAAAACATTACACTTGATGTAGAAGACAGTATTACCAGCAAGCGGGGCGTTATAAGCTATAAGATTTTCAATATTAGATTTAAACAGGTCACAAAAATCAAAGACTTCAGTGAGGACGGATTGGTTTTTGACATACCAAATGTCTCTTTTGATGATATAGCAGGACATTACAAAGCAAAACAGAGACTGCAGGAGGTCATTAACTTTTTTAAAGAACCCAAGCTTTTAGAGAGTTTTGATGTTGCACCGCCAAAAGGTATGCTTCTTTACGGACCGCCGGGAACAGGAAAGACAATGCTTGCAAAAGCTTTTGCCAAAGAAGCCGAGTTGCCTTTTATTGCTATAACCGGGCTTGAACTTCTTGACCCTGTAAAAACAAAACAGGTTTTCAGCAAAGCAAAAGAGTATGCACCTGCTATTGTCTTTATAGATGAAATAGATACCATTGGCAAACGCGGCGGAGAAAACGGAAAAGAGGTTCCAATAAACAAACTTCTCTCCGAAATAGATGGTTTTTCTGATACAAAAGGTGAAAATATTTTTGTTATAGCGGCAACCAACTATAAAGAAAACATTGACAGTGCAATCATCAGACCCGGTCGTATTGAAATTCACATTGAAGTAAACAATCTTGACAAAGATGCCAGAGAGTATTTTTTAAATAAAATCATACAAAACAAACCTTCAAGCGGTTCTTTTGATATGAGCAGACTGCTTATGCACACTGCAGGATTCACCGGTTCACAACTTGAATTGTTAAGCAAAGAAGCCTCATTTTACTGCTTAAGACATGGCTTGCCTGCTATAACACAGGAAATTTTGGTTGAACAAATCAATGCTATTAAGTATGGCGAAAAACAGACCTATCTCTCTGCGGAACAGATATTTGAAGAGACAGCTATTTATGAAGCAGGACGCGCTGTTGCATCCAGGATACTGATGCCTCATATCCATATAGAACATATAAGCTTGACGCCTCGGGACAACAATGAGCATTTTATTTCTCATGATTATAATGAAATTCAGGACAATATGACCGTAAAAGATTTTAAAAACAGAATATTGGTCTCCCTGGCAGGCATGACTTCACAGATTAAGCGTTTTGGCAGCAGTGACGGAATGAATTCCGGTGCGTTAAATGATTTGCAACAGGCTACACATGATGCCTATAAAGCAATAGCACATTATGGAATGGACAAAGAAGTCGGCTACATTAATATCAACGGAATTATGGATGCACAAAAAGGAAGCAGTGTCAGTAAAGATACAGAGCACTACCATACAAAAATCGACAAAGCACTTGAAAGATGGATGAATGAGGGTGAGGAAAATATTAAAAACTTTATTGATGAACACTGGAATGTTATCGAAAAGCTCGCATCTCTTCTTCTTGAAAAAGAGATTATTTATGAGGATGAGCTCGATACAATTATAGGTCTGTCTCTGAAAAAATAAGACTACATTGCATGTCCCAAATGTAAGGCCATCTCCGAATCCCATTTGGATACATGTAAAACCAGCCACTTTTTGAAATCAGTTTCTAAAAAATCCTGTAGTTCAAGGGGACTTTTCAAAACAAGCCATCTTTCAAAAAACTTTGCAATCTTTTCTCTCATTGTATCATGGTCATTCTTGTGAACTTGGTAATTGGTATAATTATTTTGTTTCATCATCTCTTCTTCTGTCTGAAAATGGTCTTCAACATCAAACAAAACAACTTTAAAAAGCTCATCAATTTTTTCTATATCTTTTGCCACGACTGCATCATAAAAACTGTTAATAATCTCAATTTCCTCGTCATGAAGCATATTAATCACTTCATTGCTTACCTGTTGTACCTCATGCGGTTTAATCAGCATATTTTTTATCTCCTTTTACTTGCCATAATACGTTCAAGCATCGAATCAAGCTTTCCGGTTGAGCGTATTTCGATGACTGATGTCACTACTCCGTGCAGGGCAACATAAATTAAATATTGTGCAAGCTCTTTTGCCCCGCTTTCTTGCGCTTTTTCCTCAAGTATCTCTTTTTGCAGTTTATTTACACTGAATCCAAGTTCAACTGCAGGCTCTTCTGTAGACAAGCCTGCATCCGAGATACTGAAAGTCTGTGCTCTGAGCGCTACAACTTTTAAATATGCACGAACATCATCAAAACCATTCTCCTGTGCTCTTAAATCTATTGTCTCTTTTTGCGCAGGTGTTACTTTAAAGTATATAGCAGTTTTTTCATCTGTCAAAATTTATTTCCTTCTTCTTTTAAGGAAATATTATATAATTCTTTTCCTTAGCTGGCACAAAAAATAAGAAAGTAAATCCTGAGTACTGCCCTCTTTTTAGCCCTCTGCATGTAATATTATTCTATGAAACTTAATGATATGATTTTACAAACACCCTACCTTTTACTCGACAGTGATTTTTACAGCTTTATGATATAGCAATGCTCAAAGCCAACCCAAAATATGTTTTAAAAAACTATATGCTGCAAGAGGCGATACTCCTTGCCCAAAAAGGTGATTTTTCAATGGTACAGACACTTTTGCACATTGCAAGAAAACCTTATGATGAATTACCTGAATTTGAGCATTTTACACAGGAAACACCCGAAGAGTACAAGAACATCGGACTTTCATGTTCATCATAGATTCTAAATCTTGAGTTTATTATTTATAAACTGTTGCGAAAACAGAGTTCCTTTTTTCTTAAAAACTTCGGCAATCTCAGACACATAGACTTCATCAACACTTAAAGAGAAAAGTTCCAACCATCTGTCAAAACTTTCTCTGCTGATTTGGGGAAGTTTAATATGTGCACCTATGAAGTTTCCTTTATAGGTTTTTTGACCAAGCATCTTGGCCAACCAAAAATCAGCCAAAAGATCAATATGCTCAACCCACTCTTCACTTTGCATATCATCTCCGAGTTCATGGATAAAATAAGGTCCCAGTATTGTATCTTCTATGGCTTTTTCATAAAACAAAGTCATCATAACTGTAAGGTTTTTTCTGGTAATTTCGCTCTGAGGTTCTATTACTCATCCTTTTTCTGGAATTTTTAAGCGAAAGTATAGCAAAATTCATAATATAACTGAATTTTATACCTCTTTTAAAAGAGGCAGTGTCTCTAAAAGTTTTTCACAATATTCCCATTGATCAAGAGTCTCCCTCCATTGAGAATTAATTGCATCTACGCCAAAGTATGCACCAAGTACCATGCCTATGGCAATTGCCCGTGAAGCGTTGTCTCCGCCAACCATAGCATTCGCAGCCAGAGCCTCGTTAAGTCCGTTCTCGTTTTCAGCATATTTAAGTATAAAATAGACCGAACCCGGTAAAGTTCCCTGTGTGGGAGATGCTTTTCCTACTTTAATAGGCTCACTTCTTCCCACATCCCAGAGTTTTGCCATAGATGTCAGTGCCAGATCATCACAGAACTTCTCTTTTAAGAGTTCGCTGTTTTCATCTGTTGCTTCTTTGTGTTTTGCTATTGCCTGTGCCACCTTGCTTTCTATAAAGCCTCCCATCTGTACTGCCACTGTTTCAATGGCATCACGTGGAGTTGAACCGTGAATGACACGATGTGTAACTCTGGCAAAAAATTCACCTCCCTCAAGTGCTTCGGGATGACGATGCGTAAACATAGCCTGGCGTGCAACACGGGCAAGTGTTTCTTCATTGTCATAATAGGCATGGGCTGCTACATGACGGATGGCTGTGGCGTTGGAGCCTCCACCCAAACGCTCAACAGGCATACCTTGTTTCACCTGCGCATAGGTCTCTTTTGTCATCGTACAAATCCATGAACCCCATCCGTTTTCCAAACGATTCATCCAGTGTGGCAGTAATGAAGCGACATCAAATTCTCTTGGCGGATTAGCCGTAGCTGCCAGATGTTCTAAAATGACTATATTGTAATCGCCATAGTCAGTAGTTCCGCCTGCTTTTTTTCCGGGGTGATAATTGCGTTCTCCCCACCCTATTCCATGTGTCTGTCCGCCCATCATTTCACCCGGACTCATAAATTTTTCTATCGATTTGTTTCCGTATGCTTTGTAGATTTTCTGTGCGTCATACTCATAATGCGAACCCAGACACAAAGCATCGCCCGCCAGTGCACCGAAAAAGGCACCTTTTATCGAAGATTTCTTGTTTTTTAACATATTTTTTCCTTTTACAACTATTATACCACTGCGACTTTGACCCAAAGAAGTTGAAATGCATACTCAAAAATAGTTCAAATATTCTTAAGAAAAAAATATTTGACTTTTTATAATTATTTTGCTAATATGTCCCTTAGTTGAGTCTTCCTTTATAAAGAAGATTAACTCAAGGAGACTAATATGAATTATTATGAAACAATACCGGAAAAAGAAAAAATTAAATGTATTTTATGCCAACACTATTGCCAAATGAAAGAGGGACAGGTCGGTGTATGCGGCGTCAACAAAAATGAAAACGGAGCACTGAAAACACTTGTTTACGGGCATCCAAGCACGATAAATCTTGACCCTGTCGAGAAAAAACCGATGTACCATCTGCTGCCGGGTACAACTGCCCTTTCTTTTGGGACAGTCGGATGTAATTTCAAATGTCCGTTCTGCCAGAACTGGCAGATTTCACAAGAGCATACAGTCGATGAAAGCGTCTATATTTCTCCCGAAAAGATGGTTGATCTGGCTTTGGAGAACGGTGCTTCTTCCATTGCCTACACCTACAATGAACCGACGATATTTTACCCGTATGCAAAAGATATCGGTGTCATCGCAAGACAAAAAGGACTGAAAAATATTTTTGTCACAAACGGATTTGAAACCCCGGAAGTTGTCAAAGATATGGCCTCGTGGCTTGATGCTGCCAATGTAGACCTTAAAAGCTGGGACGATGCCTATTACAAAAAAGTATTAAAAGGCGGACTTGAAGCGGTCAAAGAGACACTCAAAGGTATGGTCAAAGAAGGTATCTGGGTGGAAGTGACGACACTTTTAATAGAAGGCGATAATGACAGTGATGAAGATTTAGAAGCAATGGCATCATTTATAGCCAATGAACTCGGCGTATATGTGCCCTGGCATTTGAGTGCCTTTCATCCTGATTACAAAATGCAGGATCACGAATATACAAAACTGCAAACCCTGCAGCGTGCCAGTGATATAGCAAAAAAAGCAGGTTTATTGTATGTTTATATGGGAAATGTTCCCGTCCACGGCGATACCTACTGTCCGGATTGCGGGACTTTGCTTATAGACAGAACAGGGTATGCAGTCACAAAGAATTCTCTTGTTGAGGGACATTGTCCAAAATGCGGACGAGCTATAGAAGGAGTATGGAAATGAGTACAAGAAAAGATGCGGTTGCGGGACAGTTCTATCCCGCAAGCAAAAATGAAATACAAAAAATGTTCGCTCATTACAATAAAATAATAGATGAGTCCATAAAAGACGAGTCAGTCCTTGAATTAAAGCCAAGAGCTGTTATTGTGCCGCATGCAGGCTATGTTTATTCTGCATTTACGGCAAATATCGCCTTTAGATTACTAAAAAATTCTCATGCAAAACGTGTGGTGGTGATTGGACCGAGTCACCGTGTCTATTTAAACGGTACAAGTGTTGCGGAATATGACAGCTATGAGACACCACTGGGCAACCTGCCTATAGACAAACAGCTTGCAGATGAACTGATTCAAAAATTCGGCCTGCATTTTCAGCCGGACGCCCATGCAGAACACTCAACAGAAGTACAGATGCCCTTTGTAAAAAACTATCTGCCGGAAGCTTCTGTTGTGGAACTTGTCTATGGAAATGAAAATCCGTCCAATTTGGCAAAAGTTATTGAATATTTGTTAGAGGATGAAGATACTGTTGTTGTTATTAGTACGGATCTGAGCCATTATTATGACATTGAAAAGGCAAAAACTCTTGATACCGTTTGCCTTGATGCCGTAGCCAATCTCAATCCTGCTGAGTTACATCAGGGCTGTGAGGCCTGCGGGATTATAGGTGTAGAAGCGATGCTGATAGCAGCAATACAAAACGGTCTGAAACCGACACTGCTTGATTACAGAACCAGTGCAGATGCAAGCGGAGACAAGTCACAGGTAGTCGGTTATATGAGTGCCGCATTTACAAAGTAGACTATTTTTCTTTTAAAATAACCCACAAATGACTGTACCAGTACCAGGCATCTCCTTTTGCATGGGCGGTACATGTATAATGATTTCTCGGATAGAGCAAGGGTTCTTTTGATTGTACTTTCACAGTTTTTTCATCAAGCCACTGCATCGCTATTTTTTCCCCCTCAGCGGTAAAGCACTGTAAGTCTTTTAAAGGCTTTTGCAGTGTTAAGGTTAAAACAGGAGGATTGTTCGCCTGTGTCACAAGTGTTTCCTCACTTGAAACAGCTTCTACAGGCAAAGGAAGCGTATTGATTTTCACTGCAAACTGCTTCATCTCGCCAAAACCTCCTGACATTGGAAACCGTGTCAAAGCCATAAAGTTGCTTTTGTCTGAAATCGGACCAGAATTTTGTGCTACACCGATATAGCCTAAACTTTTGACCAACTGCATCAGTTGTTCGTCATACTCGCCAAAAGGATATGCCAGTATTTTCGGGTCAGTGCAGACTTTATCGCCAAGCTCTTTTTCTATTTTCACTTCACACATTTTTATCTCTTTGGTAACATGTTTTTTATAGTTTTTTGGATCTTTTATGCCATCGCGCACTAAAAACTGATGGGAATAGGTGTGGTTTGCATACTCTGCACCGTATTTTCCCATCTCACGCATTTCATCCCAGGTCAAATAATGAACAGACTCATGCACAACAGGAACAGAATTGACAAATACAGTAAAAGGAAATTTGTATTTTTTAAGCAAAGGATAGGCTTTTGTATAGACACTGCGATATCCATCATCTATAGTAATTGAAACCGTTTTATCCGGAAGTTCTTTTTTTTCAATTAAATATTTTACTGTTTTAGAAAACGGCCAGACAGTATAGTTGTTGTCTGCCAGGTATTGCATCTGTTGTGTAAATAGTTCCATAGATATACTCGTAGAGGGGTATCTGTTTTCATCAAACCGATGGTACTGCAAAACAACAGCATGGTTTTGGTGTGCCAAAAGAGAGCTTTGCAAAAGAAATACAGCAAGTAAATAGTGTGTCAATGTTTTCATGCTCTTATTATATCTTTATTTGATTTAGATAAAATTAGCGTATTATTTTTAAAGGCAGATTCTTATATGAACAATTATACAAAAAAACTTCTCTATCTTCTTCTGACATTTATAACGCTGATTGCCGGCTATGCCTATCTGCGTTATGCATATAAAGTGACAGACAGCACTCCTTTTACTCAGGAGATTGTCCTCATCATTCTTGGTACTATTGCAACAGTTTTCATAACCGCACTGCTGCTGAACAAACAGACAGAAGTTGAAATAGAAAAAGAACAGAATATCAAATTTCTTGATTTAAAAGCGGCAACCTACGAAAGACTTTTGGACTTGATGGAGAGCATGTCAGAACAGTCTCTTCTGACGGACAAAGAGATAACAAAACTGCGATTTGTGACACACAGACTTGCTATTTTTGCCTCACCTGCCGTTTTGAACGAATACAATAACTTTCTCAAAGTCATTTCAATACTTTCCAAAGACGGAACACTCAGCAACGATGACCAACAGTTGGGAGAAGCACTCGGCAAACTTACCATACAAATAAGATTTGATCTGCTCAATGAAAATCCTCATCAAAAGAGCTATACAGCAGAACAGATAAAAAGAATGATTAAAAAGAATTCTGACAGTTCATCGAGTATCAATATAGACTAGTCACCCCAATGCAGCTTTTCTTTTAACACATCAAAATAGTTGAATTCGTCTCTGTGAATGAGCTTGACTCTTTTTTTGGCCAGTTTTATATGTATGCTCTGCCCTATTTCGAGTTCATGCTTGTCCTGTCCGTCTATGATAAGCAATGCTTTGTCTTTTGGTGTTTTCATCTCTATGGAGAATTTCCCCGGTAAGACCACAGGTCTTTGTGTCAAAGAATGCGGACATATTGGAGTCAGGGCAAAAACATTTGTCAGAGGAAACAAAACGGGACCTCCTGCTGAAAGATTGTATGCGGTTGAGCCTGTCGGAGTAGCCACTATCACACCGTCACCATAATAGGTATTGAATGCTTTTGAATCAACCAGGGTCTCTACATGTATCATATTTGAAACGGAAGCCCGTGTGATAACAATGTCATTAAAAGCATAAAGGACAACTTCTTTGTTGTTTTGTATAAACTGGGCTTCCAAAATAGATCTTTCATCCACTCTGTAGTTGCCTGCAACCAGATTGGCAACAAACTCTTCTAATTCGTTGAGGTTGATATCCGCCAAAAATCCGAGAGAACCGGCATAAATGCCAAATATCGGCACATCATACCGAAAAGAGCGTCTGACAGTCGATATAAGTGTTCCGTCTCCTCCAAGCGTTACAAGAATATCGGAGTTTTCACACAGATATTCAAATTCCATCCCCATTACACCTATCATGCCCCCGCTGATACTGTCTATAATTACTTCTATGTTATGTTTGTTAAAAATTTTTTCAAGCTTAAAATAGCTCTCTTTGAGTTCAGGAGTGGACGGTCGTAAAACAACACCGATTTTTTTAATTGTATTTGTTTTCAAAATTGCTCATTTGTGTAATAATTTTGTTAATTATACTATATTTAGGTATAATCGCGAAAATTATTTATATAGGACTCTATATTTTGAGAACTCATTACTGTACAGATTTAAATGAAACAAATGTTGGAGAAGATGTCGTTCTTACCGGCTGGGCGAATAATTATCGTGACCATGGTGGAATTATTTTCATAGATTTGCGTGATAAAACAGGACTTATTCAGCTTACATGTGACCCTGAAGACTCTAAAGAAGCGCATAAAGTTGCAAACAATGTCCGTGATGAATATGTTTTAATAGTCAAAGGAACCGTTCGTCTTCGCGGAGAAGGTTTGACAAATCCCCGTTTGAAAACCGGTGCTATTGAAATTATTGTAAAAGAACTGATTATAGAAAACAAATCTGCTCCTACTCCTTTTGTCATTGGCGATAAAAATGTCGGTGAAGAGACAAGATTGAAATATCGTTACCTGGAACTTCGTGATCCTGATATGTATGAAGTTTTTCGCCTGCGTTCAAAAGCAGCGATTGCGGCAAGAAACATTTTGGATAAAAACGGATTTTTGGAAGTTGAAACACCGATTTTGACAAAATCGACTCCCGAAGGCGCCAGAGATTATTTGGTACCGTCTCGTGTGCACAATGGTGAGTTTTATGCCCTGCCACAGTCACCACAGCTTTTCAAACAGCTCTTGATGGTTGGCGGATTTGACAGATACTTTCAAATCGCAAAATGTTTCCGTGATGAAGACTTGCGGGCCGACCGTCAGCCTGAGTTTACGCAGATAGATGTTGAGATGAGTTTTTGTAATCAAGAAGATGTTATGAAAATAGCCGAAGATCTGCTTGTGGCAATGTTTGATGCCTGTGGTGTTGAAATCAAGCCTCCTTTTAACCGTATTACATATAAAGACGCTATGGAATTATACGGCTCTGACAAACCGGATTTGCGTTATGACCTTAAAATGGTAGATGTCATTGACATTTTTGAACGATGTGATAATGAAATATTTACAAATATTGCAAAAAAACCGCATGTTAACCGTATTAAAGCGCTCAAAGTTCCAGGTGCTGATCTGATATTTTCAAAACGTGAAATGAAATCTTTTGAAGAGTATGTACGTAAGTTTGGCGCGCATGGTCTTGGATATTTCCAGATGAAAGAAGACGGGCTTAAAGGTCCTCTGACCAAGTTTTTCTCTGAAGCAGACATAGCGCTTATCATTGAAAGAACCGAACTTGAAGTCGGTGATGTTGTTTTCTTTGGTGCAGGTGACAAAAAAACGGTATGGGATTACATGGGAAGATTCAGAAATTTCATTGCCGAGCATGAAAAAATGAATCTGATAGACGAAAATGCTTTTGAATTTGTATGGGTTGTCGATTTTCCGATGTTTGAAGTTGAAGACGGTCGCGTAAAAGCGCTGCACCATCCGTTTACCATGCCAAAAGACACAGACAAAGATGATGTAGAAGAGATAGAGTCTATCGCTTATGACATCGTTTTAAACGGTACAGAACTTGGTGGCGGATCTATTCGTATACACAAAGAAGAGATACAGGAAGAGGTCTTTAAACTGCTTGGAATCGAAGAAGAAGAGGCGCAGGAAAAATTCGGCTTCCTGCTTGATGCTCTTAAATTCGGTGCACCTCCACACGGTGGTTTTGCTTTAGGATTTGACAGACTCATTATGCTTTTAACGAAAAAAACAAGCATTCGTGATGTTATTGCATTCCCTAAAACACAAAAAGCGTCCTGTTTGTTAACTAAAGCACCAAGTCCTGTTGACAATGCACAACTGCGTGACTTACACATACGCCTGCGTGAACAAACAAAGGCATAATATTATGTCGCACACAAAAAAACTCTTTTTTATTATCGGAGCTCCAGGCTCCGGTAAAACTACAGATGCTGAGCTCATAGCACAACACAACCCTGATATCACACACTACTCTACCGGTGATATGCTGCGAGCCGAAGTTGCCAGTGAGAGTGAACGGGGCAAAGAGATACACAGATATATCTCAAAAGGCGAAATTGTTCCTATAGATATCGTTATAGAGACAATCATCAATGCTATAAAATCTTCTCCGACTGACATTATTATCATCGACGGCTATCCAAGAAGTGTAGAGCAGATGCTTGCACTTGATACCTACCTGCAAAAGCATAAAGATATTGAACTTTCCAGTGTTATTGAGGTAGAGGTAAGCGAGGAGACAGCCAGGCAAAGAGTGCTTGGACGCGCCAGAGGTGAAGATGACAACAACGAAGTCTTTAACAACCGTATGAAAATCTATATGGAACCTTTAGGGCAGATTAAAGATTTTTATACGCAAAAAGGCATTTTAAAAGTCATTTCCGGTGAGCGAAGTATTGAAGAGATAGTTCACGAAATGGAAAGCTTTATTCAATCAAAAATCTAAAGGCCTCAACGGTGCAAAAATTCATTTTAAAACTTTTCCCCGAAATTATGATCAAAGGACCCTCTGCAAAACGCCAGATGGTCGGTCAACTCTACAACAACCTGCTCACAATTTTACAGCGTATAGACACAAAAATCGAAGTCAAAAAATTCTCTGACAAAATGGAAGTTTTAACCCCCGAAGATGTTTTGCCCGAGGTAAGACAAAAACTTTTGGATACTCCCGGCATTGAGCAGATTCTTGAAGTGCTGCAGTTTGACGACATGGATACTATTGAGAAAATCAAAACAAAAGTATGCGAACTTGTTGCCGATTCGTTGAATGACAAGACATTTGTTGTCAGAGTAAAACGAACCGGAAAACATACTTTCAGTTCCATAGATATAGAAAGAACAGTAGGCGGGCATCTTTTGGCAAACTCAAATGCAAAAAGTGTTTCTTTAAAACATCCCGATGTGATTATACAAATGGAACTCATCCAAAATCAGCTCAATCTCATTACCACAAAGTACAAAGGACTCAGCGGATTTCCTATTGGCACACAGGGCGATATTCTCTCTTTGATGTCCGGTGGTTTTGACTCTACTGTGGCTTCGTATCTGACAATGAAACGGGGCATAAAAACACATTTTATTTTCTTCAATCTTGGCGGTATGGCGCATGAAATAGGTGTGAAACAGGTTGCACTCTATCTTTGGAACAAATTCGGATCTTCTCACAAGGTCAAATTTGTCTCCGTTGCCTTTGATGATGTGCTTACAGAAATTTTCAGAGCAACACCGCCGACATACATGGGTGTTATGCTCAAACGTTTAATGCTTAGAGCATCCGAACAGGTAGCCGATGCTATGGAGATTGATGCCCTTGTGACCGGTGAGAGTGTTGCGCAGGTATCAAGTCAGACACTTCGTAATCTTGCGCTCATAGACCAGGTAACGAACAAGCTTATTTTGCGTCCTCTCGCAACAATGAACAAGCCAGAAATTATGAACATAGCCAATGAAATCGGCACACGCCATTTTGCTGAAAGTATGCCCGAATACTGTGGTGTTATTTCTCAAAATCCAATTACGCACGGTTCTTTCAAGCGTATGGAAAAAGTGGCAGAAAAATTTAACTATGATATACTTGATGCAGCAGTGCAAAATGCACAATATTTAAGTATTGATGAAATAATAGATGACATTACAAACCTGGCACCTGTTGAAGTTGTTCATACTTTGAAAAACGGTGATTTTACGGTGATAGATATTCGTCCGGAAGAAGAGTGTATTTCGCTTACATGTAACACGCTCAAGATACCTTTTCACAAACTAAAAACAGAGTTTGACAAGCTTCCACAGGACAAAGAGTATCTTCTGTACTGTGACAAAGGCATCATGAGTCAGCTACATGCACAGTACTTGCGGGATGCCAAAGGCTGTGAAAATATCCGGGTCTACCGACCCGAATCATAGCAGACGGTTATTCACCGAGTTGTGAAACAATCGCTTTTTCAACATCTGCAATATCAGCAGTGCCGTCAACTCTGATATATTTGATATTCGGATTTTTTTCAGCCTGTGCTTTGTAGTAGTCTATGAGCGGTTCTGTCTGCTCATGGTAGACTTTCAGTCTGTCCTGTACCACTTCTTCTTTGTCATCATCACGCTGTACCAAATCTTCACCCGTTTCATCATCCTTGCCTTCTACTTTTGGCGGATTGTAAACAACATGATAGGTTCTCCCACTTGCCAGATGCGCACGTCTTCCTGACATACGTTTGACTATCTCTTCATCCGGTACATCTATCTCTATTACGGCATCAATCGCAATTCCTGCATTCGTTACTGCATCAGCCTGAGGCAGTGTACGAGGAAACCCGTCTAAAAGATAGCCGTTTTTACAGTCATCCTGCGCAATTCTGTCCTTGACAAGTCCTATAATAATATCATCTGTCACGAGCTGTCCCGCATCCATAGCCGCTTTTGCCATTTTTCCCATCTCAGTTCCCGCTTTGATTGCGGCACGAAGCATATCGCCTGTAGAAATCTGCGGGATATTGTACTTCTTGGTTAAAAACTGCGCCTGTGTCCCTTTTCCTGCACCCGGAGCGCCTAAAAGAATTATTCTCATTTATTTTCCTCCTCTTCTTTAAATCCAAAATCTTCTTCATCTTCACACTCTTGAGCAGCCAATATGTCCGCTACAAGCTCTTTTGCCTCTTCTTCTTCCATATCACCGTTTTTAATGTCTTCTATAACATCTTCGAGGTCAGATTTGAATTCACGGAGTTCTTCTATTTCCTCTTTGGCATCCTGTGTTGCCTCTTTGTTTCCGGCTATCTCTTCAAAAATCTCATCGAGTCTTTCTGTAATATCGGGAATAACACTTTTCGTCAGCAGTTCTTCTAATTTTTCTATATGTGACATTTTCTGTCCTTATTAATTGTTTATGAAATAATACTATAATTATGTAAAAAAGTAATGCTATGAACTTTTATGCAGTTATTATTGGAACAGAAATTCTTAACGGAAGACGCGTTGACAAACATTTTGAATTTTTAAAAAATGAACTTGCAAAATACGGGCATGAACTTTGTGCCTCTTTTGTCATCAAAGACGATGTCGGACTGATGAAACGCACCTATAAAATGATACGCGACGACAAAGAAGCAGTGATGTTCTCTTTTGGCGGCATCGGTTCGACTCCCGATGATTTGACACGGGAGGTGGCCGCGGAAGTTTTCAGAAATTCCAAGCCCGTAACACATGAAAAATTCAAACAAGACATTATCAAAAAATTTGGTGACGAGGCATATCCCCATCGTATCCACATGGCGGAGATACCGCCAAATGCAGAACTTCTGCCAAATCCGGTAAACAACATGTCCGGTTTTGCTTTAGACAGGAGATTCTTTTTTATGCCGGGTTTCCCCTCGATGTCCCATCCAATGAGCAGTGAAATAATAAAAAAATATTTTTCACAGGCAAGGAAAAAATACAGATATACACTGCTGGCAGAAACAAGTGAAAATACACTCATTGATGTTATGCAAAAACTCCCAAAAAACATTGAGCTTTCTTCCCTGCCAATTTTTATACAGAACAAACCGAATGTGGAACTCTCTTTAAGCGGAGAAAACAATGAAGAAGTAAAAAAATATTTTGATATGTTTCAAGAGGAACTTTCACGCAAACATACACCATTTAAAAAATTATAAACCAAAGAATTTTATCATGTTAGTTTGATTATTGGTACTTTTATTGCTTTTATCTCTTATATATGTTGTTTATCTTAACACCTCATAAAAATGAGTTTAAAGAAAAAGAGGAACAGCATTGCATTTTTAACATATAAGAGAAAATAAAACTATGGCATTAATAATGAACAACCATGTCTTCAAAGGGCATAAGACTTTACTGGGCAATAAATTTGTAACATATAAAGAACTGAACCTCCCGAGTCGTACCGATATATACCAATACGCCAAGAACGGTTTTGACTGGGGAAACACCTCAAAAGGTGCCTTGCAGCTTGCTTTTGCAATACTCTACCAACTCAGCAATAAAGAAACAGCACAGATGTATGCAAAAGAGTTTTGTGAAGATGTTGTCAAACAGCTTAATTCCCGCGACTGGGTTTTAGAAGCTTCAAATGTTCTTGCCTGGATGGATACGAATTGTACTACAGTTACTGAGATACAGCAAAAAAGACCAAAACCAAAAAGATTAAAACCTGCAAACAGAAAAATCAAAAAAGACAAATCAAATGTTGTCAAAGATATTTGCAAAGAGCTTCAAATCACACAAAAACAACTCGCCGAAGTCCTTGAAGTACCCGAAGGCACCGTCAGCAGCTGGGCTGTTAAAAATGAAATTCCCAGACTCGGCAAAAAAGCCATAGAATTTTATATACAAAATACAAAAAACCAAAAAATCGTTGACAGCTACAGAAGTTTTATAGAACTTCTGCAAGCATCATAACAAGGATACCCTTGAAACCAAAAGACGAAGTGACAAGAAGTTTGTTAATTGACAAAAACACATGGGATGAAGCGATGAAATACTCACGCAGTCGCTACAAAATGAGCCTGAGCAAAGTTGTTGAATCTTTGCTTCAGGAATGGCTTGCCAAAGAGAAAAGGAAACCTCTCGACAACACAAAACAAAAGAAGTTTTTTGAATAAACTACCTTGCATATCCGGTATTTTTAGGCGCAGTTTCATCATAGTCAAAAAGTTCGAGTATGCTCTTTTTATTCATTTTTCTGGCAAAATCTACGGCACTGAAACCTTTTAAGTCCCGTACATTTTTGTCAGCACCATGTTTTAAAAGAAGTTTGGCAATTTCAACTCTTCCGTAACATGCTGCACCCATCAATGCGGTAAAACCGCTTTTTCTTGTCGTTTCATTTACTTTTTTACCCTGCTCTATCAGATGTTTGACTATTTCAATTTTATCATAGGTAATTGCCATATCAAAAATACTGACACCTTCATCATCGCAGTCAAAAATGTCTGCCCCGTTGTTTATGAGCAGCATTATTGTCTCATCTGAGCACTGTGCACGTAATGCACAGGCAAGTACAGACTCTCCCGCCTCATTCTTTTGGGAAAGTTTCCCGCCATTTTTTATATGTTTTTTTATACCAAGATAATCATCGTTTTTTAGTAGTTCAAGCCAAGTGTTCAAAATATTCTCTTTTTATTTTATTATTTAAATTATATACTAAACTTCGTTAGTAGTTTTTAAGTATAATTGCAAATCAAATTAATTAAGTGAGAATTCAATGGACGTTATTCAAACAGCAGATGCATTTAAAGCATTGGTAAACAATATTAAAACAAACACAACCGGATACAAAGATCCTTTGGCTTTTGGTATAGCACGAGTAGACTTGGGACAGTTAAATGTCGACAAGTCTCTTCAGGCGACCTACCCGGTAATCAACTGGGATGAAAATTTTGGCAGTGCCGCGATTTTCATCCAGGCACTTGCAGATCAGGGAATTACAGTAGATTTTACACAAAATGAAGTCGTATGTGACATAAATTTACAGTTTTTAAAAGATTGTCTCAATGCTTTTACCCCTTATTCTGACGAAGCACACGGTGATGCACACAAAAACATTCAAGTAGTTTCAGCACTCTATTCTCAAATAGTAAACAACGGAAGTCTTGAAGGCGAATTCAAAGTATGCTTTATATTTGAAGATGCGCCTTGCGAAAGTGTAGAAGCAACCTATCTAAAACTGTATGCAATTTCTCTTGCAAAAGTAGGACTTCGCGAAATCAATCTTAACGGTGCCTTCGGTGCATTGCCGAATGTTGCATGGTCTAACGGACAACCGATAGAACTTGATTATTTACGAGAGTTTGAAATTGAACTCAAACTTGCAAATGAGTATCCGCATATTGATTTTGTAGACAAATTTCCAAGATTTTTACAGCACATTATTCCTGCAGACAATACACGTATACTTGACACTTCCAAAGTACGTTTCGGTGCACAGCTTGCAGCCGGAACAACTGTAATGCCGGGGGCTTCATACATCAACTTTAATGCTGGAACAACCGGTGTAAGCATGGTGGAAGGTCGTATTTCTTCTTCTGCGATTGTTGGTGACGGTTCTGATGTCGGAGGCGGTGCTTCAATTCTTGGTGTTCTTTCAGGGACAGATGGAAATCCGATCAGTATCGGCAAAAACTGTCTTTTGGGAGCCAACTCTGTTTGTGGTATTCCTTTGGGGGATGGCTGTATTATAGATGCCGGTCTGGCAATTCTTGAAGGAACAAAAGTAGGTATTTACCCAACTGAACTTGAAAAAATCAGAGAAGTAAACAAAGGCATAGCTATTGAAGGGGAAATTTTCAAAGCAAAACAACTCTCTTTTTTCAATGGACTTCACTTCAGACAAAACTCTTTAACCGGAGAAATCACTGCATCACGATCTACTCGAGAAATTAAACTCAACGCTGACCTGCACTAGGTTTAGACTAAATATTGAAGAACTGTTCTTCAATATTTATTATATTTGGGCACTTAGCTGCTAACACTCTGTTAACAGAATTTTTTTACAATACTAATAATATCAACAAAAGGAAACATCATGAAAAAAACTATTATCAGCCTGTCACTTATCACTACTGTCCTGCTTTTTGGAAATGACAATATCAATACGACACAGTTTTTAAACAGCGCGATTGAAGATGCGTATGACATACATGACACATTTAAGAACAAAACAGATACTCTGCTAAAAAGTGATGAAGCTTTACAGGCTTATGCCAAAGAAGTTGTAAATTTTGAATCAAAACTTGAAACATTTCTAAACAACAGCACAAAAGAATTTCAATCAACAAAAGATGCACTCAATGCCTTGGATGATGTAGAACAGTTAAGTACACAAATAACAGTATTGGCAAAAACAACAGCTTATCTTGCAGCACATCAGGCTGACAATACAAATGAGAGCTACAATAATACTATACAGACAATGTCAAAAACAATACTCAGACTTTCCGATGATATTGGCACTATGGCAGATAGAATTGGTGAAATGGCAGACAAAATTGGTGTAATGGCAGACAGAATTGTACAAACACAAGAAATTCAATCCAAAAACTACACTGCAACCCTGCAGTTATCTCAATATGCTATGAATCTGGCTTCCAACCAAGGCGAAGCTTCCCGTAATATGTCAACAAACAACTTAACAACTTCTATGTCAAATAGTATGCAGAGTCAAAATATGAATCAAAACAATCCCCAGGGCAGTATTCCTATGCGCTAAAACTTTATGCTATAATTAGAACATATGAGGAGGCGTTTATGAGTATTTCAAATAATATTGGATCCATTCAGGCAAATACAAATGTCCTGAATGTCACTGCAAATAATATTGCAAATGTCAATACAGAAGGATTTGTCCCAAAAGATGCAAAAATATCCACTCAGTCTAATTCTTTACATGTAAACATAAGAGAAGCAGACAACAACGGTTCAAAAAAGAGTCAAACGGATTTGGCAAAAGAGATTCCTGATGAAATTATTGCCCAAGAGAGTGTAGCAGTGAATGTCAATGTCATTAAAACCCAAAATGAGATGATGGGAACACTTTTGGATATAAAAACATAATTAACGGGTCACAATATTCATACTTTTGAGATTTTTTAAAAAAGAGGCACTCTCATCAAAATCAGACAAGTTGCTTCCCATTTGAAGAGTGCTAAAAACTGTTTTACCAATGATATATCTTCCCTCAACGCCATGCCTTAGTGTTTTTATGCCCCAGAGATTTTGAAAAACAACTATCTTGTTGTTTTTCGTTCCAACATACAAAGCTATATGCCCTTTTCTGTACAACAGAGTTTCAAAAGGGACTCCGTATCGTTGAATCATTTTTATTTTTTTCTCATCAGAGATATTTTCTAAAGATATGACTTTGCCTACTCTGCTTTGCTGATAAGAATTTCTTGGCAACCAGATACCAAACGGTGCAAAAAAATCTCTTAGCGTAGAAGAACAATCTCTCTGATTGTATATGCCACCCCATCCGTAGTTTACATGTAAGAGTTCGCCCATTACAAGATTGATGTTTTTTGCATTAAATTTCAGTATTCCCTTATGTCCGATTTTCCTATTGACTGAAGTGTTTACACAATAGGGTTCTTTCAACATGTATTCTGCTATAGTTAAAATGTGAAACTCTTTTTGATTTTGGCTGATGATTGGAAACATTGTTCCCAGAGTGGATTTAAATAAAAAATCTTTTTTGGGTGTATACAAAGGAACATTGTCCTGTAAAACAAATACCTGTTGTGCCTTTTGCCACATTTCTGCACATTTCCTGTCCATATAGACAATGTCTCGTGCGTGTACCCATCCGTAAGCAAAGCTGGACTTGACAAATACCCACTCTCTGTCTTTTGAATAGTGTGAAACAAAAAGCGGCTTATTCGCGGCAACGGTAGAGTTTTGCATGTAGTCAAAAGGAAAGCCCTCGCCTGCTTTATTCGGGTCTCTCAAAACCGGCCTGGTGGTAGGAAAAGCTCTGATACTCACCTTTCTCAGGGTAATTGCCTGTTTGTTTACACTGGAATAGGCTTCAAAATTAGAATTATTTTTTATTTGTTTAAAAAAACTATCATCAAGTGGCTGTAAATTTTCCCCATAACTGTTTGTTGCATCAAATAATTTATATGCCCACATCGCATTTTCTAACGGAATATCCATGCTGTCAATATTCCACGGCTGAAAATACATTGTGGCAAATTTTTCTAATGACGAAATATAGCCCTTGTTTATGGCATGTGCATACTCTGAAACATCTTGGGAAATTCCGCTCAAACCTTTGATATATTCTGCTTTTGGCAACTTCTTATGAGAAGCAGTCTGTGAGGTTGTCTGCGAACATCCACTTATCAGGACAAGCGCTAAAGAGAGATACAGATACTTCAAAAAAATCCTTTAATCTACATCACCAAATCGGCTGACAACCCTGCCAACAACTTCAACCTGATTTGCATCAAGTGTTTGTGTACTATAGACAGAATTGTCAGAGATTATATCAAGTTTTCCGTCAATTCTCTTTTGTACACGTTTTATAAAAAGTCCTGCTTCGGTTCTTATGGTAAAAATACCGCCGCGATTGATATCTGTCTTGCTTCTGTTAATAAATACAATATCATTATAACTAAAAGTAGGCTCCATTGAGTCACCCGAAACATTAATAGCTTCTATATTTTGCAGCTCTTTTTCTCCACCGAGCATAAATACAAACTGCTCAGGAATTTCAAGCTCTTCTATCTCTTCAGACTCTATGTCACTTCCTCCTCCTGCACTGGCATTGATGTCGGAAAAGTATTTGACCATATAGAATTTATTTGTTGCTTCAACCAAACTTTCAGGAGACTGTCCATACAAAAGCCAGTTTATAGAGATACTTCTTTTGGCACAAAAATCCAGTAATTCGTTAAATGGAATTTTGTTACGTCTTTTCATTGTTGCAAAATTCATCTGCGAAATACCCAATACCGCAGCAACATCTTTGTCAAAAACTTTTTTCGGAGCAACTTCATCAGAGATAATGCTTTTAATCTCTTCTACTATATCCAAGAAACTATTCATTTTGAACCCTTTTTATATTAATTTGCAACAGTATAGTCTAAAAATCAAAGAATGTCAAAAAATATTTGGCAATTTGAAATATTTTTTATATTTTTTTTGAATTGTTGTACTATTAGTACATATTTATATAAAGGATGAAAAATGTCATTACTTATAAAAAATGCAGAGAGTTTGTTTGAAAAGTTTGAAAATCATTTAGAAAAATGGGCAGAAAAATTATTTTAGGATTTGAGATCTTTGTCTTTTTCACGTTCTTGCGATTTTGTTTTGTGATAGCCGGCAAATATAAAAACCATAAATAAGACAAACAAGAGTGTCATAACCGTATCAACCAAACTGTTCATTGCTTACTCCTCGGTAAAGGTAGAATAATTTTGACGGATTGCATCATAAAGAATTATTCCCGTGCTGATAGCAAGATTAAGACTGCGCCCGTCTTTTGTCATAGGAATAGTTATATTTTGTGATTTATATTTGTTTAACAGATCTTCCGGTATTCCTTTTGTCTCACTGCCAAAAAAGATATAATCACCTTCTTTGAATTTGGCATCAAAATAGGGTTTGTCCGTTTTTGTTGTAGCAAAATAGGCATTATCAGTTATATCGTTACATGTAAAGAACTCATCAATACTTTCCCACACTTTCAAATCAAGCTTATTCCAATAATCAAGACCTGCCCGACGAACAGCTTTTTCATCTATATCAAAACCTATAGGTTTAATTAAGTGCAGCGAAGCCCCTGCATTGACACAGAGTCTGCCTATCGCTCCGGTATTGTTTGGTATTTGCGGATGTACCAATACTATGTTGAATGCCATTAAAAAATTACCGTTCTGTTAGCATAGGTAAAAATTCTGTCTTCGAGAGCCAGTTTCAATGCTTTGGAAAGAACTACTTTTTCAACATCTCTGCCGGCACGCTGCATATCTTTCCAGCTGTAGGCATGTGTTACATGGATTGTCTCTTGTGCGACAATAGGCCCTTCGTCAAGATTGTTGTTTACAAAGTGTGCTGTTGCTCCAATGATTTTCACCCCTCTGTCGTAGGCTTGTTTATAAGGATTTGCACCTATGAATGCCGGTAAAAACGAATGGTGTATATTTATGATTTTATTTTCAAATGTTTCAACAAATCTTGGTGTCAGGATTCGCATATATTTTGCCAGAACTATAAAATCAACTTCTTTGTAACTTTGAATAGCCTCAATAATTTTACTTTCATGTTCCTGACGCTCCAATCCCTGATGAGAAATCGTGATATAAGGAATATCAAACTTTTTTACAAATGATTCCAAATTATCATAATTGGAAATAACCGCTACAATATTTGCCTCAAGTTCACCCGCTTCATGACGGATCAGAATATCGCCAAGTGCATGAATCTCTTTTGTTGCCATTATTATGATGTTTTTTTTCTCAGGTTTTACGATTTTTATGCCGGAGTGTTCAGGTAATACTTCGTGTAAAGCTTTAAACAGTTCTGTATTATCAACATTCCCGTCAACAACACTACGCATAAAAAACTTGTTGCTCTCTCTGTCAACAAACTCACTGTTGGAGAGAATATTCAGATCATAACTGTAAAATATACTTGAAACTTTATGTACAAGTCCTTTTTCATCATTTGCATCTATTAAAACTCTATATTGACTCATCTACAGATTTCCTTTTTCCAGCTTTTCAACACGGGCGTCTATTGTTGCCAAAGTATATTCTAAAAAGTTAAGTGTCATGTCTACTTTGGCTTCAATATTTGCATTATTTGGCGCTTGAAAACCTTCAAAAAGGACCAAAAGCCTCTCTCTTATGGAGTTCAAATAAATCAATTCACTTTCCATGGATGTATGCGCATCATCTTTTTGCTGCGGGCGTTCTTCGGTTTCCTCAGCAAAAGTTTCCTGTTGCACTTCTTTTACACTCTCTTGCGGCAGTTCATCTTCCATTTCAGCCAGTGTTGACAATATGACATCTTTTAGTTCCATGCTTTTAATAACCACCTTTCAAACTCTTTGAACTCAACTTCGGAATCCATCTTTAAAAAATACTCTTTCATTTGAACATTTACATGTAAAAACTTTTTTCTCATACCGGAGAGTCTTCGTATAGCAATTTTGGCATCACTGTTATTTGGGTCTTTTTTTAAGACTTCCTTATAAATTTCCAATGCCTCTTCTTTTAAACCTTGCAGTTCATAAATATTTGCCAAAGTCAGAGTCTGCATATGAAATCAGCCTACTTTTCTATGTAGTTTGCAATAATTGAGCCCATTTCACTTGTTGAGCAGACTTCTTTTGCATCAAACTGAGCCAAGTCACCTGTTCTGTAGCCTTCGCTTAATGTTTTTTTGATGGCATTGTCAATTTTGTTGGCAGCCTCTTCTTCATTAAGTGCATATCGAAGCATCATTGATGCAGAAGAAATAGTTGCTATAGGATTTGCAATCCCCTGTCCTGCAATATCAGGGGCTGAACCGTGAATAGGTTCATATACACCGATTTTAGCACCGATGGAAGCGGATGGCAGCAGTCCTATGGAACCCGAGAGCATACTTGCCTCATCACTTAATATGTCGCCAAATATATTTCCTGTAAGCATTACATCAAACTGCTTTGGATCACGGATAAGCTGCATTGCGGCATTGTCCACATACATATGGGAAAGTTCTACTTCCGGATACTCTTTTGCTACTTCTTCGACCGTCTCTCTCCATAACTGGGAAACATCCAAAACATTTGCTTTGTCGATGGAACATACACGTTTGCTGCGAGTCATTGCAATTTTAAATGCCTGATGGGCAATACGCACGATTTCATCGCGTGTATACACCATAGTGTTCCAGCCTTTGGTTGCATCGCGTCCTTTTGGCTCACCAAAATAAATACCGCCGATAAGTTCGCGAACCACCATTAAGTCAACACCGCGGACGACTTCCGGCTTTAATGAAGAAGCATTTACGAGTTCATCATATACAACTGCCGGACGCAAATTGGCATACACACCAAGCTCTTTTCTAAAACGCAAAAGACCGCTTTCAGGACGCTTTTCACGTGGAAGAGTGTCCCATTTTTCACCGCCGATAGCACCAAAAAGAACAGCATCGGAATTCAATGCTCCGGAAATTGTCTCTTGAGGAAGCGGATCACCTGTAATGTCATACGCACATCCGCCCATTAATAAATCTTCATATTTCAGAATAAACCCGCTGTATGATGCAACTGCATCCAAAACTTTTACAGCCTCGTCAATAATTTCAGGACCAATTCCATCACCTTTTATCAGTGCTATTTTGTATGATTTCATCTATTTTTTTCCTTCTACTTCATTTTTTGCAAAGTTCATTAAACCGCCTGCATCTATCAGCTCCTGCATAAAAGCAGGGATCGGAGTAAATTTATATGTTTTATCTGTACTTTGGTTTGTGATTGTGCCTGCATTCATATCAATACTGATTGCATCACCCTCCTGAATCTCATCTGCTTCTTTAAGTTCAAATATAGGCAGCCCCATATTAAATGCATTTCTGTAAAAGATTCTGGCAAATGTAGGTGCAATGATGGCAGCAACACCGGCAGCTTTTAATGCAATCGGTGCATGTTCACGAGAACTTCCGCATCCAAAATTTTCGCCTGCGACGATAACATCCCCGGGAGACATTTTATTTACAAATTCAGGATCAGCATCTTCCATTACATGTTTTGCCAGTTCTTCTGGTACTGAAGTATTTAAATATCTTGCAGCAATAATCAAATCGGTATCTATATCTTTTCCAAATTTCCAAACTTTTCCATTTATGTTTGCTTTTTGCATCTAAAATCCTATTGTTTTTACTAAATAATTTTGCGATTATATCTAAAATGTTATATGAAGTTAATTAAAAAATAATTTTACAAAAGAACTGCATTAATATTAACAAATATCAATGCAGTTGCACAGCTATGTTATCGCTTGAGATTGTTTGTAGTTTGAAGCATTTCGTCACTGGTGGTAATGATTTTTGAATTTGCATCATAGGCACGTTGACCGGTAATCAAATCTGTCAGTTCAACTACCAGTTCAACATTACTGAGTTCCACAAACCCCTGTCTCAGTGTCCCGAGCCCATCAATACCGGGAATCCCTTCAACCGGTTGTCCCGAACTGTCTGTTTCAAGATAGAGATTGTCACCCATGGCATGCAAACCGGCCGGATTTATAAAATTTGTTGTTTGAATCTGTCCTATCTGTGTTGCCTGCGTCTGTCCGGGCTGAATCACTGTCACTGTTCCGTCGGTACCGATATTGATATTTGTCGCATCAGGCGGAATTACAATCTGTGGTACCAGTGTGTATCCGTCACTGTTGACAATCGTTCCGTTTTGATCTATTTTGAAAGAACCGTTTTTAGAGTAAACCTGTGTCCCGTCAGGCAGTTCCATTTTAAAAAAACCTCTGCCCGTAATAGCCAGATCCAGATTGTTATCTGTCTGCTTTAAAGATCCTTCGGAGAATATTTTATTTATTGCCGTCGGACGGACACCTAAACCAACCTCAATTCCGGTAGGACTTTTGGTTGTATCACTGGTTGATGTTCCTGCATATTCCATCACATGATACATCAAGTCAGCAAATTCTGCACGGGATTTCTTAAACCCAATAGTGTTCACATTGGCAATATTATTGGCCGTCGTATCAATTTGTGTCTGCATCCCCAACATTCCTGTTGAAGCTGTATAGAGTGATTGCATCATTTTGTTCTATCCTTAATTTTATTTCATAAAATGAAGGGAACCGTTTGTCCCTTTCAGTACGCCAAAAGAAGTAATTCTTTTAGCTGCGTTAACACTGGGTTTCCTTCGGCAGGAAGCCCACGCAACTGGTTGCTCTTAAAAAAGTCATGTTATGCTTTTTTCGCAAGTTTTTCTATTGCGTCTCTGTTCATGTCATTCATTTGAGCGTCCATTACCTTTTGGTACATTCCTACGAGTCTGTTTGTTTCTATGAGCTGTGTCATCATTTTTACTGCATTTACATTGCTTTTTTCCACAAAACCCTGTCTGACTGCACCACTTTGTTCAATACTTGTTAAAGAGTCTGTATTTGGAAGTTTATAAAGATTGTCTCCCTCTTTGATAAGATCTTTGATATTTTCAGGCTGGGCAATAAATAATTTTTTATTTTCCACCAGAGAGAGACTGTTTGGAACATTGGTAAAAATCTGCCCATTTTTATCTACTTCTATAACACTGTCCATTGTCGCAAAACTGATTCCCTCTTTTGACTTCTGATAATCACTTGGAAGTACCTCATACCCCTGTTTGGTAATGAGCTTTCCTTCATCATTCAGGGTAAAAGCACCGTCACGGGTAAGGCGTATGCCCTCGGGGGTTTTTACTGCAAAAAACAATCCCTCTCGAGAAAGTGCAAAATCCAAAGAATTTGAACTTTTTTGCATATTTCCAACAGAATAGTCAGTATAAGAGTCTACTATCTGCGGTGCCCGTGTCATTGTTCTGTTGAGAAATGCCGCACCCTCTTTGGAATTGTCACTATTTGGAAGCTCATCTCTGGCCTCTTTATACAGCCGCATAAAATCACCGACAATAAGCTGATCTTCTTTAAAACCGTTTGTATTCACATTTGCCAAATTATTTGCAATGGTATCAAGTCTGTTAAACTGCGTTACCATCCCGGCAGCAGAACTGTAATAGCCTGTTTGCATTTATTGCCCCTGTATTGATTTACATGTAATAAGCAATGTCCGTTCCAACAAAATTTTATTCAAAAAAAAGCATCTGTTAAGAATATTTCGGTATAATCCACCTTTTAAAAACCTTAACTCAATTGGAGCACCCTCCCATATGACAGCAAAAGAACTCAACAAAGCTTTAGAGACCTTTTTTGAAGAGCACAAGTCCAAAGATTGTGTCACTTATGAATCTTTAATCGAATTTTTTGACAAACAGCCTACAGCTGCCCAGGCAAAAAATATTTATAAACTTCTCCAAAAACACAAAAAATGTATTTATACATCCAGCGAACATGCTAAAAAACTAAATGACCAGGAAGCAGAAGCACGCAGAAGCGCCCAGCGAAAAATGCTCGAAGACAATGAGACAGACAAATTTGATATTTTAAAAGAGCATGAACTTCTTGAATGGTCCCGCTCAGATTCTCCTGTTCGTATGTATCTTCGGGAAATGGGACAAATTCCACTTCTGACAAAAGAAGAAGAGATTGAAATTTCTAAAAAAATAGAAGCCGGAGAAAGCATCATTATAGATGCCATATGTTCTGTTCCCTATTTGATAGATTTCATTCTAGACTACAAAGAACCTCTTATTAACCGTGAAAGACGCGTCAAAGAACTCTTTAAAAGTTTTGAAGACGAAAAAGATGACGGAGATGATGATACAGATGATGACTCTGCAGAAAAAACATTGTCTGTAAAAGACAAAAGCAGAGTTGAAAAAGTATCTACAAGTTTCAAAGCTTTGGAAAAAGCGAAAAAAGACTGGGTAAAAGCCACAGAAAAAGCACCTGAAAATCTTGACGGAGAACTTACAGAAGAAATTGTGCATTACTACTTGACTGTAACATATAAAAAATCTGTACTCAAAGAAAAACTTCTTGACCTCGGACCTACTTCAAAGCTTATAAATGAATTGGTAAAAGCAATGGAAACAACACTCAAAAGTGATGAAGGGTACGATAAAGAGTTGAAACGTTTAGAGTACAAACTGCCTCTTTTTAATGCCACATTAAAAGCAAATCATAAAATTTTAGTGGAAAAGATTCAGGATCTGACAAAAGAAGATATTGCCAATATGGTGCCTGAGGCGACAATGGTTTCAACCTATATGGAAATTAAAAAACTGGTACAGACAAAAGAGGCTTCAAAAAACAGCTTTGATATGGAACCGGAAAAACTTGCTGATATTTTAGAGCAGATCAAACGCGGTAAAAATATCTCGGAAATTTCCAAAACAAAAATGGCAAAATCAAACCTGCGTCTTGTAGTTTCCATTGCCAAGCGCTATACCAATCGCGGTTTGCCTTTCCTCGACCTTATCCAGGAAGGAAATATCGGTCTTATGAAAGCAGTTGACAAATTTGAATATCAAAAAGGATACAAATTTTCAACCTACGCAACATGGTGGATTCGTCAGGCTATTTCCCGTGCTATTGCCGATCAGGCCAGAACAATCCGTATCCCTATTCATATGATTGAAACGATTAACCGTATCAATAAAATTATGCGTAAACACCTGCAGGAAAATGGAAAAGAGCCGGATGTTGATACAATTGCACAGGAAGTCGGCTTATCAGTTGAAAAAGTCAAAAATGTCATCAAAATCACCAAAGAGCCTATCTCTCTTGAAGCTCCTATCGGCAGCGAGGATGACGGCCGTTTTGGAGACTTTATAGAAGATAAAACATCTCTTTCTCCTTCTGATGCAATTTTAAAAGATGACTTGAGAATTCAGATTGAACAGGTTCTTGAGCAGTTAAACGAAAGAGAAAAAGCCGTTATCAAACTCCGTTTCGGAATTATGGATGATGAGAGTGACAGAACACTCGAAGAGATTGGGAAAGAACTCAGTGTAACCCGTGAGCGTGTTCGTCAAATTGAATCAAGTGCCATCAAAAAACTCAAACATCCTAAAGTTGGACGAAAACTCAAAAACTATATCGAAGAATAATGATGAATATGACATTGGAACAAAAATGGATAGAAAACGATTATAATCCATTTATTTTATTCCGTTCTAATGGAAAAATAATTTCTCTCAATACAGAAGCTCAGTTTCTACTGGGATCTGTCCAGCCCAGTGAACTTTTTAATCTTGCCCAAACCTATGCCAACATAACCTTTGGCTTCAAAACAACCTTTTTGGAACTGGAATACGGCAGATATAAATTTTTTGCCATTACGGTCGGCTATGAAGACGAAGAGTGTATAGGTATCAAACTCTACCAGGCACCAACCTACAAAATAAATACAAAAAAACCTGACGGTGAACTCACAAATATATTTACGATTACGGATTTGTGCATTGCTTCAAATTCCATCAGTTCCGAAATAAATTTTATTAAAAACTATGACCCGACTATTCCTGATGTTGTTGTCAATGCCAACAATTTAATCAAATTATTAAATTTTATATACAAAGCATCTCAAAAAAGCAGAGTTATTGAAACAAAAATTTCCTATATTGTTGGAGAATATATCAAGTTTCATGATAAAAAATATGGTCTTTTTTCTATCTCCGTTATAGCGGACAACATTGACAGTGAAATGTTGCCAGACATCAAAATGCTCGCTGATAAATATGATTTTTATGTAGAAATTACTAAAAAATCAATATCCATACATCTTCCAATCATAACACACTGATCTTTGCCCTTAAGCTAAAACTTCTTTATAGACCAAAGCACCGGTTACAATTCCGATCAAAAGAGACGGAAGGTAATATGCCAACTCCAGTACTTCATTGTTCTTCAAAGCTATAAATCCTAATATAAGCAGTATATAGGGTATGATTCGTATAATGGAAACACTTCCTCTGAAGCCATGTTTTGCATTTTTCAGACTTAAAGTCTTTATTTTTGCTTTTTCTTCTTTGACAATCTGCTTTAAATCAAGCTCTTCTGCCGGAGTATTATTTATACTGTCGTCTTCGTAAAGTCCATGCGGATCATCTATTGTGTCAAGCAGATCTTTTTCGTCTTCATATTCTTTAGTATCAACCTTGTTCTGCACCATTTTTCTATAAGAAAAAGAGGAACCGAGTATAATCAAAAAAGCACTTAAGAATGCAATTTCGATATTGAGAAATATTTTTTGAGAATAAAAATATGTGATAAAAATCAGAATCTGTACCACAAAAAAAATACTAATAGTTTTTTTCACCGTAATCCTCATCCTCATCATCTTCAAGCTGTTTTTTTATCGCATATCTGTCTTCTTTTGCCAGTTTTTCAAATTCTTTGTATTGTTTTGAATATGCTTTGTAGATATTTAATATTGCTGCTGCAACTCCAATGAAAACACCTACCCAAAAAAGCCACTCGATACCTGTCCATCTTTTTAACAGCCAGCCAATACCGACACCCAACAGTACCGCCACAACCATGGAGATACCCAAAGAGAGACTGTCTGCTGCCTCTACAATAGGCTTTATTCTTGGTTTGCGTTGCCCCGGGGCATTCTCTCTGGCTTCGCTATTCACCTTGTCCTGCGTGTCATCAGACATTTGTTATTTCCTTAAATACTTCGGCACTCGCCTGTATTGTATTTTCTATCATTTCATCGGTAATTGCCGTGGAAATAAATCCTGTTTCATACAAAGAACAGGCAAAGTAGTGTCCGCGCTCAAGCATGCCGGTATGAAACTTTGCAAAAAGTTCTGCATCACTCTTTGCTGCATCACTAAAGTTTTTTACAGGTTTGTCATTAAAGAAAAAACCGAACATTGAACCTCTTGTATCTACCTGCATAGGTATATTGTACTTTGCAGCGGTCCTTTGCATCCCTTCAACCAGTCTTTTGGCTCTTTCATTTAAAACATCAATCACTCTTGCATTGTTTTTGAGTTTCATCAGAGCAGTATATCCTGCTGCCATTGCCACAGGATTGCCGCTTAAAGTTCCGGCCTGGTACACAGGACCTTCAGGTGAGAGCATTGCCATTATCTCTGCGCGCGCACCAAAGGCACCGACCGGCATACCGCCGCCTATCACCTTTCCGAGTGTTACTATGTCAGGTTTTACCCCTGTTATGGACTCGGCACCGTGAACACTTGCGCGAAATCCGCTCATCACTTCATCAAACAAAAGCAGAGTACCGTGTTCGTCACAAAGCTTTCTGAGTGCATGCAAAAACTCTTTGTCAGCCGGGACAAGTCCCATATTGCCTGCAATTGGTTCTATAATCACACAGGCAATATTGTCGGAGTCCGCAAAACATTTTTTGACACTCTCTATATTGTTGTATTCCGCCAAAAGGGTATGCTTTGTAAAATCAGCCGGAACACCGGGACTTGAAGGATTCCCAAAAGTCGCCGCACCGCTTCCCGCTTCGACCAAAAGAGCATCACTGTGTCCGTGATAGCATCCTGTAAACTTCACAATATCATCACGCCCTGTAAAGCCGCGTGCCAAACGAATAGCACTCATAACAGCTTCTGTTCCACTGCTTACAAAACGTACTTTGTCAATTGAGTCAAAAAAGCCGACAACAAGCTTTGCAAGTTCTGTCTCTGCCAATGTCGGTGCGCCAAAGCTCAAACCATGCTTTACGGCATCAATAACAGCAGCTTCTATAGCTTCATCACGATGTCCAAAAAGTAAAGGTCCCCAACTTTGGACATAATCAATATACTCATTCCCGTCTACATCTTTCAAGTAGGCGCCTTTGCCCTCAGTGATAAACAGAGGTGTTGTACCCACACTCTTAAATGCTCTTACCGGTGAATCAACCCCACCCGGGATTAAACGCTGTGCCTCTTCAAATGCTTTTTGTGATGCCTCTGTATTCATTTGCAACCTTGTATCTCTATTTTTTTATAATTATATCTAAGTATTGCTAAACGACAGCAACACTATTAATATTGATTTGATATAATCTCACAAATTAAATAATGGATTATTTTTGAACAGATCTTCTTTTGCCTTTTTCGTTGCTTTACTGATACATCTGCTTCTGTTTTTGCTTTTGTGGATAGTGTGGACTTTTACACCGGATACAGAAAAAAAAGCAGTTCCCAAAGAAAAAAGAATTAAAATATCTCTCAAAGAGATGCCAAAGAAGCATAAAAAATCAGGAATAACAAAACAAAAGCCCAAACCTTCGCCCATTGTTCCGCCAATGCCAAAAGGTTCCCAGCTTAAAAAAATAGTAAAACAAAAAACTGTAAAATATGAACCAAAGAAAACACCCAGAAAACCAAAATTAAACAAGCCGAAAAAAACAAAAAAAATCATCAAAAAAACAGTGAAACAGCCAAAGGTCAAACCTCTTCCGACAAAAAAATCCTATATTCCTTTAGAAAAAAAAGCCCAACCAAAAAAAATAAAAAAGCCAGAGGAAAAGCCAAAAAAACTCTCCTGGCTTTATGAAGACAAATCTGCCCAGGAAACAAAAAGTGTCAGGAAAAAAGCCACACACAACAACAGTAATATTTCTCAAAATATCAAAAAACTCTACGGCGATGAATTTGGCAAACTTACACCAGGACAACAGCAGTATATTTTAGATAATCAGGAGATTATGCGTAGAATTACCCAACAGGTCCTTAATCGTGTTGCAAGAGTCAATATCCCACGGGGTTTACATGTAAACAGAAGTAATGTAATAGAATTCTACCTGCATCCAAACGGAGATATGACAGGTTTTCGCTTTATTTCCAAGAGTGGCTACTATATTCTTGATGATACAACCAAAGAGACTATAGAGTATGCCTACAGCAGATACCCAAGACCAAAAGAGACAACGCTGATACGATACAATGTATTTTATAATCTAGCAGGATATTAAGCTTTTTGTGTGGCCAACAGTTTCAAGGCACCTTTATATATCGGCTCATCAATAAACCCATACTCTTCATCTACAAAACCGGTAATACCCTCATCACGATGCATCTCAAAAAGTTTCACAATGATTTTTGCCCTTTTTAGCTCTTCTTCTGTATCTACAAATATTTTATGTACAAGTTTCACCTGTCCCGGTGAGATACAGGCTTTTGCATCATATCCCATCTCTTTTTCAAGCAGTAACCATTGTTCAAAAGTTTTTAAATCTTCAAATTCCTGAAACACAAAGGAAACAGGTTTTACTTTCATAGCTCTGGCTGTAACTAAAAAATGTGCAAGCATATATTTCACAGTCGGATTCTGCAGATTAATCAAACTCTGTGAAAGCCCCATATCGGCAAACAAATCTAAAATTCCAAGATAAAACACCCCTACCCTTTTGTTTATTTTCAAAGAAGAAAGATTATGCCAGGCCTGGGCTGTTTCTATAGAAAGATGCAAGTCTATGTCATCATGCAAAAGAGCCAGTACATTTTTTACTTCTTCTTTGTTTTTAATTTTTGGTACACGGACAGCATCAGGCATAAACTGATTAAGATAGGCAATTTCATCATAACCACCCTTATCCAAAGCATTCACCCGAACAACCAGTTTCTTGTCACTCTTTTTAAGTTGAGAGAGAAAAACAGCTGCCAAAGCGAGAGCAAAAGGTTTGTCTTCTTTGCTTACACCATCTTCCAGATTTAACATAATGCACTCTGCTTCAAGACTTTCTATTTTAGAAAGATGTTTAATATTATGACAAGAAAGCATCAATACTGATTTAAAACTGTTTTTTTTGTTGATGTGGCGAAATGTTGGCACAGCCAAAGCATCAAGTGCAGCCAAGTCCCTGTTTTCGTACGCTTGTGTAATTTTACTTAACATCTTTTTTCTTTTTATCGTTTTTGTGCAGATACAGATACAATGCCTGAATTTCTTCTGTCGTTAAAAAATATCTCGGCATGCCTCTTTTCCTTTGGTTTAAAACTCTATAAAAACTATCGAACTCAATGTTGTTGATTCTTGGGCCGACAAAACTTTTTTTCTTTTTTTTATGCATATAGTCAGCTATGACTTTCCCTTCCCCGTTCTCTCCGTGACAATTTTGACAGCCTATGCCTCTTGGGTTTTTATAAAGTTGTGAAGCATATTCCATCGGTGTTATAAAAGTACTTGAAGCGTATACAAACAGGGGAATCATTAAAAAAAAGATATGTTTCATCATTAGCCTAATATTATTTTAAAAGGGTATAATATCAAAAAATTTATTTAAGAGGTTTAAATGCAGATTCTTGATGGGAAAGCACTTGCAAAAAAAATTGAAAACAATGTGGCAGATGAAGTTGCCAAATTAAAAGCACAAACAGACAGAACTCCAGGACTTGCCGTAATACTTGTAGGGCAGGATCCTGCGAGCCAGGCATATGTCAGCATGAAGAAAAAAGCCTGTGACAGAGTCGGTTTTTACTCAGTTAGCCATGAAATGCCAGAAGACATTTCTCAAGATGCGATAGAAAATACCATCAAAATGATGAATCAAAACCCAAATATTGACGGAATACTTGTGCAGCTTCCTCTGCCTCCGCAAATAGATACAACAAAAATTCTTGAACTTGTTGATCCTGCAAAAGATGTTGACGGTTTTCATCCCTACAATGTAGGACGCCTTGTCACAAATCTGGACGGTTTTGTACCCTGCACACCACTTGGTGTAATGGAACTTTTACAAGAGTATAACATTGATGTAAAAGGAAAGAACTGTTGTGTTGTCGGTGCTTCGAATATTGTCGGAAAACCTATGGCTGCTCTTTTGCTCAACGCAGATGCTACTGTTGAAGTATGTCATATATTTACAGATGACTTAAAAAAACATACATTAAATGCAGATATTATTCTTGTCGGTGTCGGCGTTATTAATCTTATCAAAGAAGATATGGTAAAAGACGGTGCCATCATCATAGATATAGGGATCAACAGAGCAGACAACGGCAAACTTGTCGGTGATGTGGATTTTGAAAATGTAAGTAAAAAATGCTCATACATCACACCTGTTCCCGGCGGTGTCGGACCGATGACTATTGCAATGCTTTTGAGCAATACTCTCAAAGCCGCAAAACTCAATGCACAAGACAAAGATTAATTCAATGAAAAAAATCTTACATAAAGCATATAAATGGTCAAACTCCTGGACAGGGACTGTTGTCATTGTTCTTTTTACTATCTTTTTTGTTGCCCAGGCTTTTCGTATTCCAAGCGGCAGCATGAAAGACTCCCTTCTGATCGGAGACCACCTTTTTGCCAAAAAATTTGCGTACGGTATTCCTATGCCCTATATTCCGTTTTTGGAAATTCCCATTATTCCATGGAGCAAAGAGTTGAAAATTGTTGATGGAGATACCCCAAAGCACGGTGATATCGTCATTTTCAGATACCCCGGAAATATTAAACAGCATTTTGTAAAACGCTGTGTTGCTCTTCCCGGAGACGAATTGTTTGTTGCCGATAAAAACCTGTTTCTACACTTTAAAGAAGGTGACGAATGGATTAAAAAGAATTATAAAGATTATGAAATAGCAATTTTTGACGGCAAACTGTGGGTAAAAAATCCTTATATGAAAAAACATCCCGGTATTCATCATGACCCGAAAATCGTAAATAACGGGCGTTTTCCGATACAGATTTTTTATGTAAACCCGCTCAAAGTCGAAAAAAATCATTATTTTATGATGGGTGACAATCGTGACCACTCCAATGACAGCCGTTTCTGGGGAAGTGTTCCTTATGAAAATATTGAAGGAACCCCCTGGTTTATCTATTTCTCAATTGACAAAGATTATAAAATTCGATGGGACAGAATAGGAAAAACACCTGCCGACCTGGAAAAACCGGAGCACTTAAAAAAAGCAATACAAGAAAGAGAAAAAGAAGACAAAGAATATTATGGACTCACTTGATTTATTAAAAATAGCAGCTGCCGTTTTAGCACTTGCTGTTGCAATTATCGGACACGAAATTATGCATGGCTGGGTTGCTTACATGTACGGTGACATGACAGCCAAAAATGCAGGGCGTTTAACAGTAAACCCAATTTCACACATAGATCTTGTCGGAACTATCATAGTGCCTGCTACTATGTACTTTTTACCAATGCTGTTAGGCTCGGACGGCGGTATTTTGTTCGGTTGGGCAAAGCCTGTTCCGATCAATACCTTTACTGTCATAAACAGAGGTGGATATAATGCCGCTATGCAGGTGGACTTGGCAGGTATTGTCTATAATTTCACTATGGGTGCAGTCGCAGCAATTACTCTGACTGCTATGAGTACACCGACAACTGCCGACTCTCTGTTTTATATATTTTTCTATATATTTATATACCAACTGCTTATTATCAATATAGTTTTAGGCGTATTTAACCTGCTGCCTATTCCCCAGTTTGACGGTGGGCATTTTTTAATGCATCTTGCGTTAAAATATAAAATAAATTCTATTGCAGAGTTTTATTACAAATATGACAGATACGGGATTGTTATTGTACTTATTATTTTAATGACCCCGTTAAATCAATATGTACTTTTTATGCCGGTGCAGGCAATTATACATTTGTTACTATCTTAGAGGAGAGAAAATGAAATTTTATATAGGTACCGACCATGCAGGTTTAGAACTGAAGAACTGGACAGTAGAGCTTTTACAATCCAAAGGACATGAAGTAATTGATTTTGGACCATATAGTGCAGACAGAGTGGACTACCCTGATTATGCGCACAAGGTTGCAACGGCGGTTTTGGAAGATGAAAACTCCCAAGGTATTTTAATCTGCGGGAGCGGAATCGGTATGAGTATGGCAGCCAACAGGCATCACGGTATTCGTGCTGCACTGTGCCATGATGCTTATACTGCAACCGTAGCACGCGGACACAATGATGCAAATATCTTATGTTTTGGTGAGAGAATTGTCGGAAAAGGTGTTGCTGAATCTATCATTGATGCATGGATAGCAGGAAGCTTTGAAGGTGGCCGTCACATTGCCAGAGTAGCAAAAATAGAAACACTCTAACAAATAACATTCAAGGAAAAGCTATGTTTGGAGAATGGTCACTTTTAACAATACTCTCTATTGTCTCTATCTATTTATTTGTAAAAATGTTTTATTTCAAAAGCATTACAAATAAAGAACAAAGAAGCAATGACTTAATGAAATTAACGCTTCAGGAGGCAGAAATTTTAATTCGAAAGTACCAGATTCAACTCCAGCGTGCTCTTGGAAATGTCGATATATTAAGCGAAGAACTGACAAAACTCAGAAATGAGTTAAAGGTTTTAAAACAAAGAAATGCAAAACACAGACAGGAAGTAGACAGACTCAATGCAAAGATTAAAGCACTGGAAAGTCGTATTGACGCACTTTTATAAGGATGAAAATGATAACACTAAGCAAAACTGAAAAAAAAATCCTGGAAAACTCAATCAGAGATATACAAGATTTTCCAAAACCGGGGATTGTGTTCAAAGATATCACTACTTTACTCAACAACAAAGAGGCATATGCTGTTTTGATGAATCATCTTTACCAAAGATATAAAGAATATAATCTTGAATATATTGCCGGTATTGATGCCAGAGGTTTTATATTCGGAGCGGCTTTAGCGCAAATGCTCGGAATTGGATTTGTGCCTATTCGCAAAAAAGGAAAACTTCCCTACACAACCATTAGCAAAAAGTATGCGCTCGAATACGGAGTGGATGAAATCGAAGTTCATATAGATGCTTTTGGAAATGAAAAGGGTGCAAGAGTCCTCGTAATAGATGATTTAATAGCTACAGGCGGTACAGCAAATGCGGCTGCCACACTTGTCAACCAGACAGGTGCCATATGTATCGAATGTTGTTTTATTATAGGACTTGCCTTCCTTGACGGTATAAAAAAACTACAAGAAAAAACTGATGTATATTCAGTGATAGAGGTTAACTAATGATGTATATTCCCAGCCCTTCAAAATATGATCCTGACGAAAACGGACATTTTGGAATTTTCGGTGGTCGCTATGTTCCTGAAACACTTATGCCGGCACTTCTTCAACTCAAAGTTGAATATGAAGCTATTCGTTTTGATGAAGAGTTCTGGAAAGAGGTCGACTACTATCTAAAAGATTATGTAGGGCGCCCGAGTCCTCTTTTTTATGCCGAAAATATTTCTAAAGAAATCGGTGCAAAGGTTTATCTCAAACGTGAAGACTTAAATCATACAGGTGCTCATAAGGTCAACAATGTTATTGCACAGGGTTTGATGGCAAAACGCTTAGGTTATAAAAAAGTCATTGCTGAGACCGGTGCGGGACAGCATGGTGTGGCAACAGCAACCATTGCAGCACTGCTTGATTTGGAGTGTGAAATATTTATGGGTGCAAAGGATGTAGAGCGCCAAGAACTGAATGTTTTTCGTATGAAACTTCTTGGTGCAAAGGTCAATGCTGTTGAGAGTGGCAGCAGAACACTTAAAGATGCAATGAATGATGCCATCCGTCACTGGGTCACCAATGCAAGAGATACCTTTTACATCATAGGAACAGTCGCCGGTCCACACCCCTACCCTATGATGGTACGCGACTTTCAGGCAATTATCGGCTGGGAGGCAAGAGCACAGATTTTACAAAAAGAGAACAGACTGCCCGATTATGTGCTTGCCTGCATAGGAGGAGGCAGCAATGCCATCGGTATGTTTCAACACTTTTTAGATGACAAAGAGGTGCAATGTATCGGTATTGAAGCCGGTGGACTTGGCTTAGATACAAACAAACACGGCTGTTCTTTGGAAAAAGGGCGTCCAGGTATTTTGCATGGTCAGATGAGCTATCTGCTCCAAGACGAAGACGGACAGGTTCTTGAAGCGCATTCAATCAGTGCGGGACTTGACTACCCGGGCATTGGACCTGAACATGCTTTTCACAAAGACAACAAATCAGTTTCATATGACAATGTCACAGACCAGGAAGCCCTGGATGCTTTTGTATGGCTTTCTCAAAAAGAGGGAATCATTCCGGCATTTGAAAGTTCCCATGCAGTCGCCTATTTGAAAAAGATGCCTGATATAAAAGACAAACTCATCATCGTCAACCTCTCAGGCCGCGGAGACAAAGATATGATTCAGGCAAAAGATATTTTACATTTTGACTAATTGAAACTAGGCAATAAAGATTTTTCCATATCTTTGTTGTTTTGCTTCATAAAGAGCATATTTGGCTCTTTCTATCACATTTTTCATCTCATCATTTTCCATAAAACTGGTAATTCCAAATGCAATTTCAAGATTTGATTTTTCAATTGATTCTGCTCGAGAAAGTGCTGCACTCATTTTTTTAATAAACACTTCAGATAATTTTTCACTGGTATTTGTCAATATAAGAATAAAATCTGAGCCTTCCCATCTTGCCAACACATCTGATTTACGAATTAACTTTTTCAATTCTTTTGCAAAAAGTGATATAAGTTTTTCTCCATGATACAAACCAAACATACCAATAATTTTATTAATATTAATAAGAGAAAAATAGACTATAGTTGTATCTGTTTGATAACGGTTATAATAGTCTATTTGATATTTTAGAATAACTTGCATTTGCATTTTTGATGTTAATTTTGAAAGTTGATCAACAGTTGCAAGATTAGCAAGTTTATCCATTCTTAATCTATATTCCTGAAGTTTTGTAAATACTTCACAATGATAAGATACTCTGTCAATTATTTCCAAAGAGGCAAAAGGTTTTTTTATATAATCACATCCACCGGCTTTGAAACATTTATCAAGCTTCTCTTTGCTGTATAGTTCTGCACTGTCTATAAAAACAGTCGGAATTTTCACAGAACCGTCAAAATTACTTTCAAATATTGTTTGAGTTAAGTCCAGATAATTAATACTTGTATTTACCAAAATAAGATTATATTCATCTATATTTTTTTTCAAAATATTAAATTCATTTAAATTCAGCACTGCCTTACATGTAAACTCATGTTTCTCTAATAATGAATTTAAAACATCAAAATTGTGCTGATTCACTTCTAGTATTAAAATTTGTTTTTTTATCATATGTGTATACTATCATAAAATTAATATTTTATTCTTTATTGGCTAATATTTTGCTATGATATAGAAAAATAAATTTACAAAATGGAACACTATGAATATAAAATTAATTACCGAAAAAGCATATAATGCAAAAAACAATGTGAGTGTAGAATTCGTCATGCCTCAAAATCTGGGCACACACAGATACTATAAACTGCTTAACAAGTCAGGTTTCAAAGCCAAACAAGATACTCTGTGCTCTTTGTACGAAAAGAACATACTTGTGTGCGGCATTGAAGAGAGCAGCGCTGACAATATTCGCAGTGCGGCAGCTACAGCGATAAAGTCTTTAAAAACATCAAACTATAAATCTGCGAGTATTGCAGTAGAAAAAAACAATATAAAAGCTGTTGTAGAAGGTTTGGTCCTTGGCGGATATGAGTTTAACAAATACAAAACAAAAAATGAGAAACAAAAACTTAAAAATATTTACCTTACATGTAAAGATATAGCAGAGTTAAAAGATGCTTTTGAAGAAGCTGTAATAATTGCTGATGCAACCTGTTATACGCGTGATATAGTAAATATTGCTCCTGATGATTTGAATCCGCCTACTTTTGCAAAACTGGCAAAGAAACTGGCACGTGAAAATTCTCTTGAATGCACTGTTTTAGGACATAAAGAACTCAAAAAAGAAAGATGTGAGGCAATGCTTGCAGTCGGTCGCGCTTCGTGTCATGATACAAAACTGATTCATTTGGCATACAAACCAAAAAATCCGAAGAAAATTATATCTCTTGTCGGAAAGGGTCTGACCTATGACAGTGGCGGACTCAGTCTGAAACCTGCAACCTCAATGGTAACAATGAAAATGGACAAAGCCGGAGCCTGTGCAGTGCTGGGTATCATCAAGGCAGTCAGTGAATTAAAACTCAATATTGAAGTACACGCTTTTGTCGGTGCCGTTGAAAATATGATAGGCGGAAATGCCTACAAACCTGATGATGTTTTAACTTCTCGCAAAGGCGATACGATAGAAGTGAGAAACACAGATGCAGAGGGTCGCCTGGTGCTTGCGGATGTGCTTGATTACGCACAGGAAAAAGTTCAAGCAGATTATCTGTTTGATTTTGCAACGCTTACGGGTGCCTGTATGGTAGCTCTTGGACAGTATACAACAGGTGTTATGGGGCATTCCAACAGACTCAGACATGACATTTCCAAAGCTTCAGGCAGAGCCGGAGAGTTGACAGCTTCCCTGCCGTTTAACAAGTATTTGAAAAAACAACTCAAAAGTGAAATAGCCGATATCTGTAATATTTCAAACAAGCCTTATGGCGGAGCTATTACAGCCGGACTTTTTTTAGACAACTTCATCAAAGAAGAAAACAAAGACAAATGGCTGCACTTTGACATAGCCGGAAGCGCCTATACTGAGAGTCCCTGGGATGTCAATGTATATGGCGGAACCGGTGCAGGTGTCCGTTTTATGAGTGAGTTTTTAAAAAGTATAAAATAAATATGCTATAATTCCGGTATATTTTAAAAAAGGAGAGAGAATGTCACTAAAAGAACTGTTTCTTGCAACTGCATTAGCATTGTTTCACAGCTCAAAACCGTGTCATTGCCATCTCTTCTTTACCATTAAATCAAAATTGATGGTTTTACTCAACCACTATATTCCAAGATGCCCGTTTTATACGGTATGTTTCGCATTTCGCCGCAGCGGTATTCACCCTCCCCTTTCAATATCCTAATCATTTAATCAAAAAACTTTATAAAAACAAATACAAATATTGTCAGAAATGACTTAAATCAAAGGATATTGTTATGTCAAAAAATACGTATGTAGTAGGATTTCCAAGAATCGGAGAACAAAGAGAACTGAAATTTGCCCTTGAGAGCTATTGGGCAAAAAAAAGCAGCTTTAGTGAAGTTGAAAAAGTAGCAAAAACATTGAAGCAAAGACACTGGAACTATCAAAAAAATGCAGGTATAGAATATATCAGCACAAATGATTTTTCCTTTTATGACAACATGCTTGATATGGCAGTCACATTAAATGCTGTGCCAAAGCGCTTTACACATCTGCAGGGGGAAGAACGCTATTTTGCAATGGCAAGAGGCAACAAAGATGCCCTAGCGATGGAGATGACAAAATGGTTTAATACAAACTACCACTACATCGTTCCTGAATTATCACTTGAAGATGAGTACGAATTAAATGCCGATAAAATCATATCAGAATATAAAGAAGCAAAAAAACAGGGGTTTACATGTAAAATTAACATCATAGGACCATTGACATTTTTAGGGCTTTCAAAAAGAGCAGACGGTGGTGATACTTATGAATTGTATTCTAAAATTTTGGCTGTATATGAAGATCTTCTTCAAGAAATAGCCAAACTTGATGAGAGTGTTACTTTGCAAATTGATGAACCTATATTTGTAAAAGATCTTGAGACAACAGTGCTGAGCCTTATAAAACCGACCTATGACAAACTTGCCAATGTTTCTAAAAATATAAAAATTGCAGTTGTAACATATTTTGAACACTCATGCGAAGCAACAAAAATTCTTTTGCATACTCCTGTTTGGGCTCTTGGACTTGATTTTTTATATGGCAAAGAAAACTTTGATTCACTTGAACTCATTGCCAAATCTGACAAAATGCTTATTGCAAGCGTAGTTGACGGAAGAAACATTTGGAAAAACGATATTGAGAAGAGTATCAATCTGCTTAATAGCATCGCTTTACATGTAAACAAAAATAATATCCTGGTTTCTTCTTCATGCTCTTTGCTGCATGTACCCTTTAGCCTGAAATATGAAGAGAAAATGAATCCTGAAATAAAAAATTGGCTAAGTTACGGTATTGAAAAACTTGATGAAATTGCGCTTATCAGTAAAATATTTTTTCACTCTCAAGAAGCATTAGATGCAAATGAGCTTCAGTTTTTAAAAGAAAACCAAGAAGCAAACATTTCCAGAAGAACTTCAAAACTGATTCATGATGAAAAAGTACAAGAGAGAATCAACAATATTGACAAATATGAACGTGATGGAAAATACGAACAGAGAATAAAGCTTCAAAAAGAAAAACTGCAATATTTGCCACTTGCTACAACAACTATCGGTTCATTTCCGCAAACACCTGAAATAAGACATGCCAGACGGGAATATAAAAATGGCAATTTGGATGAAAAAAGCTATGAAAATGAGATGAAAAAATATATAGATGACTGTGTAGCTTTCCAAGAAGAGTGCGGACTTGAAATTTTGGTCCATGGTGAACCAGAGCGCAATGATATGGTTGAATACTTTGGAGAACAGCTTCAGGGTTATGGCTTTTCCCAAAACGGCTGGGTGCAGAGCTATGGAAGCCGCTGTGTGAAACCGCCTTTTATTTATGGTGATATATCCCGTCCAAAACCAATGACAGTAGAGTGGATCACCTATGCACAGAGCAAAACAAAAAAAATAATGAAAGGTATGCTCACAGGCCCTGTCACGATTTTAAACTGGTCATTTGTGCGGGATGATATGGAGCGTAGTGAAGTCAGCAAACAAATTGCACTTGGAATCAGTGACGAAGTAGATGATTTGCAAAAAGCCGGTATACAAATAATTCAGGTTGACGAAGCTGCATTTAAAGAGGGATATCCTTTGAGAAAAGCAAAAGTGCAAGAGTATGAAGATTGGGCTGTAAGAGACTTCAAGCTTTCGGTAAGCTGTGCAAAACAAGAGACACAGATTCATACACATATGTGCTACAGTGAATTTAATGACATTATTGCAACCATAGAAGCTATGGATGCGGACGTTATCTCAATAGAAACGGCGAGAAGCGGAAATGAACTGCTGAAAATTTTTGCAAAAGTCGGCTATAAACAGGAAGTAGGTCCAGGTGTTTATGATATTCATTCGCCAAGAATTCCATCTGTAGAAGAGATTGTCACACAGATTCATTCTCTCTTAGAGGTACTTCCAAAAGAGCAGTTATGGATAAATCCTGACTGTGGACTTAAAACACGTAAATGGGAAGAAGTGAAGCCCTCTTTGAAAAATATGGTAGAAGCTGTAAAAATTGTCAGAAAAACATTAGGCTAAAGCTGGAAGTCCATTATTTTTGGACTTCTCTCTTTAGTTGTGTTTCTATGGACTTAATCTTTGAAGTCAGTCTGTTTTTCGTGTTTTTACGTATATCAAATTTTAGTGAAGAATAGACTCTGTCACAACCGCTTACCTGCTCATACGCAAGTTCAATGATGTCTAAAGCCTCACGCATTGTCTTTGTTTCTACAACTGTTCCCATCGGGGTGAGTTGGTATGCTACGCCGCTTTTATCTATAGCGTCTACTATCTTAGCCACCTGTTTTGATACGGAACTGCCATCTCGACAGTTATCAGATGTCGGAAACATTGAAAATTCTAAAAGTACACTCATTTATTCATCCTTTAACTTTTAACCTATTGTACCACTCTTAATTTTAAATTTACTTAGATATAATTTCAAAAAATATTTCTAAAGGGTTATCATGGGATTAGCAATAGGCTTAGTCGGACTTCCAAACGTCGGTAAATCAACAACTTTTAATGCACTAACAAAGGCACAAAACGCGGAGGCAGCCAACTACCCATTTTGTACAATAGAGCCAAACAAGGCTGTTGTGCCTGTTCCTGACAAAAGACTGCATGAACTTGCAAAAATAGTCAATCCTGAAAGAATTCAATATTCTACTATTGATTTTGTTGACATCGCAGGGCTTGTAAAAGGTGCCAGCAAAGGCGAAGGTCTTGGAAACAAATTTCTTTCAAACATACGCGAGACAGAAGTGATTTTACAGATTGTCAGATGTTTTGAAGATGAAAATATTGTACATAATGAAGGAAGCATTGATCCTCTGCGTGACGTTGAAATCATCGAAGGTGAATTGATTTTGGCTGATATTGAAGTGCTTGCAAATCGAATCGAGAGACTTAAAAAGCAGGCAAAAGCTGATAAAAGTGCAAAAACTGTTTTAGAAATGGCGGAAGAGCTTTTAGAGTTTCTGGGTGAAGGGAATTTAGCACGCAACTTTGAAAAAGCCGACTCTGATGAGTATCGCCAGCTTAACCGTGAAGTGCGTTTTTTAACCGACAAAGAGATTATGTACGGTGCAAATACAGACGAAGACGGATTGCTAGAAGACAACGAATACGTAAAAGCGCTTCGTGAACATGCGCAAAAGAACAATTGTGAACTCATTAAACTGTGTGCAAAAGTTGAAGAAGAGCTTATAGGTCTTGAAGATGAAGAAGCACAGGAATTTTTAACAGATTTGGGTGTAGAAGAATCTGGACTTGAACAAATCATACATAAAGGCTTTGACAAACTCGGTCTTATGAGCTACTTTACAGCAGGAGTCAAAGAGGTACGTTCCTGGACAATCAGAAAAAATTCAACTGCTCCAAAAGCAGCTGCAGCCATCCATAACGACTTTGAAAAAGGTTTCATCCGTGCCGAAGTGATTGCCTATGAAGATTTTATAGCCTGCGGCGGTGAAGCAAAAGCCAAAGAAGCCGGAAAAATGAGATTGGAAGGAAAAGAGTATATTGTTCAAGACGGTGATATTATGCACTTCAGATTTAATGTGTGATGTAAGGAATATATAAACTTTTAAACAAATCAGCCTAGACTAAAGTCTAGGTTCCGAAAAACCTAATCAGTTTTTTCGGAACCCGTACTTTAGTGCGGGCTTTGTGCCTATAAAGACTAGACTGAAACCTGGTTTCTAAAAAACTTAACGCTTAGAGTTAATATGAAATTTGCTTTTTATTTTGTAGCAAATTTATAGTCTAAACCAACCCAGATTTTTTGAATGTCGTTTGTATATCCTGCAACTGTACCTTTTGAATAGTCAGCATACTTTAAAAGACCTGTTAAGTTATTCCTGAATTCCACGAATTCAAGAAAAACAGAGAAACATCCTCTGTAAAGCCCTAAAATAGGGGTATCATATTTCAAAAATGGGTGGCACAAACTTTAAGAGAAAGTTTTTTATAATACCTTTATGTATGTTAGAAAAAAGAAAAACTCAAGTGGTTCTGTCAGTATCCAAATAATAAAAAAAGTAAAAGGAAGATCAAAAGTAATTGAGAGCATAGGCTGTTCAAAAGATTCAGATGAGATAGAGGAACTTTTAAAAAAAGGCAAAGAGAGAATAAAAGAGTTAGAGCCCACACTGTTTGACAACATAGAACAAGAAGATAAAAAGTTAAAGTTTTTGTCAATCTCAAATGAGCAAATAATTCCTATAGGTGATGAACTCTTTTTTGGTAAAATCTTTGACAGGATTATCAGTAAAAAAACTATTTTCCAATCAGTGTATAAGAAAAATGATAAGCATGAACTTTTTAAAGCACTTGTAATATCAAGAATACTCTATCCAGGGAGTAAGCTGTATCTAAGTGACTATCTTTTTTATTTTAAAAAGAAAGAGATTAGCGATGAGACAATATACAGATTGGTAGATAGTCTTTATAAAGATGAGATTAAACAAAGAGTTGAAGAGGCTGTATATCAAGATACACTTGCAAAAATAGATAACAATTTAGTTGTAAGCTTCTATGATGTAACAACACTGTTTTTTGAGAGTGAGAGTGAAGATGACCTAAGAAGAATAGGTTTCTCCAAAGAAGGAAAATTAGCACGGCCACAGATACAACTGGGTCTATTTACAACACTACAAGGGTATCCTCTCTCTTATGAGGTGTATCACGGTAAAAAGTATGAGGGGCACACACTCCTTGAAGCACTAAAAAGCTTTCAAAAAAGATTTAAACTAAAACACAAGCCTATTGTAGTAGCTGACAGAGGTATGTTAAATGATGCCAATATAGCTTACCTTGAAAATAACGGGTACAGATATATCCTTGGTGCAAAAATTAAGATGCTACCAGGCAGCATCAAAGAGAAAATTACAAACCTGACATTTATTGATGATAGTACGACCCATGAAATAGAGATTGATAAAACTGTAAAATATACACAAGAAAATCAAAAATACTCTCTTGATATACACCAAAGACTCGTACTTACCTACTCATCAAAAAGAGCCAAAAAAGATAAACGCTTAAGAGAGAAGGCTCTTGAGAGATTAAAAGCAAAGATTGAGTATTCAACCAATCTCACTAAAAAAGATTTAAAACTCTCCCATTATGCAAAGTACTTGGATATTACAGATGATTGCAAAGTAGAGTTTAAACTCAATCATAACAAAGTCTTACAATGATACGGCTACACTTATTCATACTCAGAACATTTAGCAATTCTGAGATAAAATATCACTATGAATAAGGATAAGAAGAAGATGAAAAACAGTAAATACACAAGAGAATTTAGAGATTCAAGCGTACAGTTGGTCATGAATTCAAACGAATCAACAGCAAAGATTGCAAAAGATTTGGATGTAAACGAAAAAACGCTTTATAACTGGGTAAGAGAGTACAAGAAAGCCAACAATATTCCCATAGAATCCAGAGGAGGATTTTCAACTAATCAGAGTATCAAAGAGACAACTGAGGAAGAGAATAAACGCCTACGTGCCGAGAACAAACTCCTTAAGCAGGAGCGTGACATTCTAAAAAAGGCAACAGCATATTTCGCCAAAGAAACTCTGTGAAATATGCATGGATGCTAGAACACTCAAACGAGTTTCAAATAGCAGTGATGTGTAGGGTACTTCAAGTCGATAAAGCAAGTTATTACCACTGGATCAAGCAAGGTTGCAAATTGCAACA